>JBBRXJ010000027.1:0-38898 GCA_038248505.1 Bacteroidales bacterium | reverse complement strand
AAGCGAAAAGCACTACTACCGAGAAGAGGGGCTTTGCCATAAAGTTGGATGATCAACAGGATAACAAAGACTCAAATTTTGATCGTTACTAAATAATACATATCACACACCTGGCAGGTCTTGTATCTGCCAGGTGTTTTTGATGATTGGAGAGAGGACAATTCACAGTAGGAGATGAAAAGCTGAAGACAGATCGGTCACTAAATTTATTTATTGACACTGAAAGATTGTTTTATTATTTAAGCCCGAAGGGCTGATATATTTTTTGAATAAATTTTAAATGTTTAATTTAAACCTGAAGGTCTAATATTATTCTATCAACGAACAACGCAAACCAAATCAAACCCCGAAGGGCTGACATAATTTAACAATGTAACCAAATAAATATATCGTTTTATCTAATTTGAAATAGCAGCTCGTTCCATACACACATACCAGATCATTTATATATCATGTTTTGATTAGTGTATATCGATTGAGCGAAAAGTCTCTAAATAAATCAAAATATATATTATTGAAACCCTTTTAAACCAAAAAAAATGAATAACAATTACAAAAGAATAATGGATGATGCTGGATTAGGCATCGCATTTATGCAAGTAGTTTTTGATCAAAAGGGCGAACCTATTGATTTTGTTTTTACTTCTGGTAATGAAACTTTTGTGACATGTATTGGTAGTAACGAAATTAATTTACAAGGTCGTTCATTTCGCATGATTCTTCCTTACAGTAAAACATTTTGGTTGGAGGAATTGAAGATGACCGTTCGAACAAAAACAAAAAAGACCTTTGATAAATATTGTGTTGAGAATCAGAAGAGCTTTCGCATAAGCACTTTTATGATGGATGAGACAAGTATTGCCTTAGTTTTATTAGATATATCAAATCAGGTTGAGAATGAAAAACGTTTCAGACAATTAAATTTGGTTTTAGAAACCAATCGGAATATTTATCGAATAATTAGCAGACAAAAAAATGCGAACAAATTACTCAACGCTATTTGTACTGAACTTACCGCGCAAAGGGCCTACCATGGGGCCTGGATTACCTTAGAAACGAATAGCGATTTGCAATTATTCCAGTCGGGATATAGTCAGGAAGAAGAAGTCCTCCGTAAATTATTGCTTGATAAAAAAGCACCCTGTTATATATCGGCCATGCGGCAATCTGGTTCTTATATTTTGCCCGATGGTAGTAATGAATGCGAAGGATGTCCTATGTCGTATATTAAAAACGGACGTTGTGCCGTAAGCCATCGCTTAGAATTTGACGGGAAAATATTTGGGGTATTATGTGTTACCCTACCTCGTGAATATTTAAATACCGAAGAGCAATTAACTTTGTTTAACGAGCTTTGTGAAAATATATCGTATGCGCTTAATACTATTGATTTGTTTGAAATGCATGCATCGGAACAGCAACAAATCAATCAATATATGGAGGTAATTAATATTCACAATGATCATCTTCAAAATATAAATGAGGAGTTATTATTAGCGAAAGAACAAGCTGAGCAATCTGATCGTTTAAAATCGTCGTTTCTTTCAAATATGAGTCATGAAATACGAACCCCAGTTAACGGTATTGTTGGCTTTTGTGAGTTATTAAAAAGCGATGCTATACCAATTGGAAAAAGAAATGAATTTATTAAAATTATAACAAATACTAGTTTTAGACTAGTAACATTAATTGATGATATAATTGATTTTTCACGTATGGAGTCTGGTGACACTAAAGTTGAAAACAGAGTGTTTAATGTAAATGAACTTTTTGAATATATTGCAAAGCATACTTTAAAAGAACAAGGTATTAGAGATAAAGAGGATTTGCAATTGCTAATTCATAGTGGCAAGGCAGATAGTGAAGCGTATCTTAATGCCGATGAGACAAAGATTCGAAAAACATTAATCAATCTTATTGAGAATGCAATAAAGTTTACCGAGCAAGGCACTCTTGAAATAGGTTATTTATCAGAAGCTGATGATACCATATTCTTTGTACGTGATACGGGTATTGGTATTCATAGAGAAAAGCAAGGCATTATTTTTGATAAATTTAGGCAGGTCGAGGATGGCATTTGCCGAAGGTATGAAGGCAGCGGCCTCGGTTTATCTATGGCGAAAAAACAAGTTGAGATGATGGGCGGAAAGATTTGGCTAGAGTCAGAGCTCGAATTCGGCTCTACATTTTACTTCTCAGTACCCGCCATGCTCGAAGAAAAAGCAATAGAACAAGATCTATTCAAAGATAATCTGATTGATATTCTTATGGATGAGGAGCTCGATAGTATGTGCCAAAGTATCCTTATCGTTGAGGATGATATGTGTAGTAGTCTTATCTTGCAGGAATATCTGTCAGATCAGTTTCATGTAATACATACTGAATCGGCTGAGAAAGCCATCACTATTTGCAAGCAAAATAGAGATATCCGGTTGGTTTTAATGGATGTGCAATTACCTGAGATGGATGGCTTAGATGCTACCAAACAAATAAAGTCCTTTAGACCTGAATTGCCTATTATTGCTGTAACTGCGCATGCTTTAAATGACGATCGTAAACGTTGTTTAAAAGCCGGATGTAATGATTATATAACAAAACCAGTAGAAGGCGAAGTGCTTAAGAATGCTATTCATAAACAGCTGCAGGAGTCTAGAAAATTTGCGATCTAATTTTTTTGTGAGCGAAAAAATAAGTGTCTTTCTTTTTATGTTAATCGTTTTTCAATAGCGTATATGGATCGTTTTGTTTGCCAATCATTTATTGTATAATCGGATATTGAATGTTTCGCGGCTACACGCAGTACTGGTTTTCAAGCATAAATGTTCATTCGAATCACCAATGTTGAACCTTGCACAAACTTTCCTGCGAACCACTGAACCATACATTGCCGTGTAGCCCTTGTAAGCGGTTCGCCCTTCTCTTCTCGCGTCTATTTGTCGCTGTCCTCTACAGTAATGCGGAATTAATTTTTGTATTAAACTGAAATATGGTAACATCATTTTACTGTTAGCTAAATTCAAAGCATGAATCATATTTTATAATATTCGCTTAGTCAGTTTGTTATGCTAAATCAAAAAATGTATGAACGCTTATTAATGCGTTGTACATGCATTAAGCCTTTCTGCTTTTGGACAATGGACCCTGGTTAGTAGTGGCTTAACCACAGATCATTCAATACAATGTATTTCCTTTAGTCAGAACGGAAATGGATATATTGCTACTCAAGGGCCTGGAAATAATACCGGCCAATTTCGTATGACTTCCGATGGTGGCAGTACATGGACATTGGTATCACCTGTTCCTACTATAACCAAAACGTATTATTTGACGTATGCAAAAAATGACTCAACTACGTTTATTACAGGAAATAACTCCTGCCTACAACGATTGAAAAGTGGCGTGTGGTCATCTGTAATTGCAGATGCTGGTTCGGGTGGTTATAATACCTGGTGCATGTCATTTGTACCGCCTATTGATACATCAAAGGTAGGTTGGTTAGTTGGAGATGCTGGAACGATTAAGAAAACTATTGATGGAGGTACTACATGGAATATTCAGACCTCAGTTGTTTTGGGTGCTACAACGCTTCGGAAAATACAGTGTTTGGATAAAGATACATTTGTAATTGTTGGCTTTGGAGGTAAAATTTTTAGAACGATTGATGCAGGTACGAATTGGACGAGTATCACTTCAGGCGTTACCGACAATTTAAGAAGTTTGCAGTTTATTAATATGTTAGAGGGCTGGGCTGTTGGTGAAAATTCAGCAATTCTTCACACTATTGATGGTGGTAGGTCATGGACAAAAGTTACTACAGTACCTGCTACAGGTAAAGTATTGCGTGAGGTGTTTTTTGTAAGTGCTAAAAAAGGTTTTGTTACTGGTAATATAGATGCTTCGAATAGTTATTTATGGATGACGGAAGATGGTGGGGCTACTTGGACATCTGTTTGGGTGGTAGCATCTATAAATAATACAAAATCTATTTGGTTTTTAGATGATGTAACTGGTTTTTTGTGTGCAAATGATAAAATTTTTAAAACAATAAGTGGGGGCAAAGTTCCTGCTTTGAGTGCACCAGCAACTGCAACTTTAACCGATACTGCTAATAGTAAAACAGCGATTGCTTTAACTGCTACGGGTTATTGGACGGCTAAATCAAGTGATACATGGTTGGTGATAAGTGATACCATTGGTAAACTAAATGATACGATTATTGCTACTGCAAACACAGCAACCGCCGTTACACGTTCATCTACCATTACTTTTAAAAGTAATGGCTTAGCCGATAAAGTTGTTACTGTAACACAAGAATCTACTGTAAGTACGAATAGTTTAGATGTTCAGGCTATTGTTATTAGTCCAAACCCAGCAAGTGACTATGTACAAATACAAAACTTACCGTCTAATTGCAATGTTGTGTTGTATAATTTAGCGGGTGCTGTTGTGCTTTCACAATCAATTAATAGCTCGAGTGTAAGCCTTAATATTGCTGCATTGGCAAAAGGGGTATATATTATTGAGCTAAAAATTTCAGCTAAGGTGATTAAGAAACAAATGTTAGTGATTGAGTAAAAATTTATTTTTTTTTGAAAATACATTTAAAACCCCGCTTTTGTGCGGGGTTTTTGTTTTGTGTTTGTATGCATTCGGTTTGTTCCATTGCTTATTAAACATGCAATGCAGCGGTATTTATTAATTTTTATTGTCTTCTTTTAACTGATGTATGGTTATATTGATATTGTTTTTAAATATCGATGGTGATTTTATATTTTTAATTCATTATCTTTAGATTGCTTGTTGTATTTTTTGCAGTTCATTAGCATTCTAAAGCATTAGCTAAATGTTTTTTATAGGTTTTATTATCATTTATCATTTTTTACTATGCGACAAATTTATCTTCTATTATTTGTATTCATCACAAGCAATTTAACTGCTCAAAAAAGCGGTTATAGCCTAGTTTGGCAAGATGAGTTTAACGATGCGAAGATGGATAGTTCTAAATGGCGTCATCGCCTACCGGGTGCCTTGCGCGTTGATGGTTACAACTCCATAAAAAACGCCTTGGTGAGTACTGGTAATATGCTCATTCTGGCTACATATAATGCAGATAGTAGCAAGTATTTTGGAGGTATGATTGGCACGCAAGAGACTTTTCAAACTACCTATGGCTATTTTGAAGCAAGTATCAAACTCAATAAAAAGGTAGGACATTGGCCAGCCTTTTGGCTGCAATCGCCAGATATTCAAGTAAATTGTGTTAACGATCCGAATACGTACGGTGTTGAAGTGGATATTATGGAGTATTTGCGAAACAATTCAAATGAAGCAAGACATACCTTGCATTGGGATGGTTATGGTGCCTGTCATAAGAAACAAGAAAATGTTGCAAGAGTTAGTGGATTAGGTATTGGATATCATAAATTTGCGGTGGAGTGGACTGCTACGGAATACATTTTTTATGTAGATGACGTGGAGACAAAACGTACCTCAGCTGCTGTTTCGCATCGCGATGAGTATCTGATATTAAGTATTGAACATGGTTCTTGGGCGGGTAGCTTGAGTCCAGCACAAAATCCCGATACCATTTTTGTTGATTATGTGCACGTATATAAAAAAGAGCTAACAGAAATAAACGAAGCTGTAAATAATGGCGCTTCAGCATTTCCTAATCCTTGCAATGACCTTTTATCATTAGCATCTGATGATATTAAAATTAAACAAGTTGACGTGTATGATGTATTTGGCAAACATGTTAAAACCATAGCTTTTAATTTTGATCGTATTGATGTTTCTGACTTAAGCCATGGGTTTTATATTGCAACGGTTGTTACAGAAGAGGGGATACGACAGGTGAAAATTAGTAAGCAATAAATAGCCCAATTCAATGTTGTTTTTTATCAAGGGATTGGCAAATTCTTATTTTGTAGTTATGAAAAAGACTTTTTTATAAATTAGCAGATGAATTGCCACCGGCTTTAGCCGGTGGATAAAATAAATAATGAAAATAGGCTTTAGCCAAAATAGCTTGTACTAAAAAGAAAGTTATGCCTTATGTAAAAGTTTATGTCCATTTTGTTTGGAGTACAAAGTAAATCTCATTTTAACTGGCAATATGACTATTTTGTGGCATCTGTTTCGAAATCTATGATTGATTTGACTAGGAATTATATTAAGCAACAGGAAGAACATCATAAGATAAAATCTTTCAAAGAAGAATATAATGAATTTGTAGAGAAACATGGCTTTGATGGGATCATTGATTTTTTGGCTAAAGCCAGTTTTTTCATTGAATATGTTACCCCTGGCTTAAGCCAGGGGTAACATCAAAAGGCAATTAGATAATATATGAAGAATATCAAATTGTTTAAAAGTTTTGTATAATAGCAAATTATTTTTAAGCACATTAAAAATAAAAATAGCCAACGGATTTATAAATATATTTATTTTCACCCAAAATTAATACATTGACGGGTCTTCAAATAAAACAAATTTCGAAAGAATTAGGTTTTCATGCATGTGGTATCGCTCGTGCTGAAAAACTTATTGCTGAATCGGATTATTTGCATAGCTGGATTGACAAAGGTTTTCATGCTGATATGCAGTTCATGCAACGCGATATTGAGAAGCGAATAAACCCAACACGTGTTCTTAATAATGCAAAAAGTATTATTATGGTCTTGCAAGCCTATCCAAAACAAAATCTACAGATAGATCCCAAGGCGCCCATGGTAGCTCGTTACGCTCAAACAAACGATTATCATATCACTATAAAAGATAAACTAGTAAAACTTGTAGAGCTATTAAAACCAGATTATCCCACTCTTAATTATTTCGTTTTTTCTGATTCATCACCTGTGATGGATATTGCATGGGCGCATTGTGCGGGCTTAGGTTGGGTAGGAAAGAACACATTACTTATTCATCCCGAACTTGGATCGTATTTTAATATTGGGGGTATTATAGTGGATGTGGATTTGGAATATGATATTCCGATACCTGATGCTTGTGGTGCTTGTATGAAGTGCGTTTCAGCATGCCCAACTAAGGCCATACTCTCAGCATACAAGCTCGATGCACGTTCTTGTATATCATACCATACGGTTGAGAGTAAGGGGGATATCCCACATGAAATTTCAAATAAAATGGGTCAGCGATTTTTTGGCTGCGATAGCTGTCAGGAGGTATGTCCATATAATAAGGAAATCCCCGAGCTAAACTATGATCACTTGAATGAAGCCATGCTATCTCTGACTTGCACCGAATGGCTAACAATGACTGAAACAGATTTTAAAAATAAATTCATGAATTCGCCAATAGCACGGTTGAAATATTTGAGGTTTAAACGAAATTTAAAACACATTGCTGGTTGCTGAGTAATCTCTTTATTGGATTAAAGCGATTTATTTACCTAAATATTTAGCCAGCATTTCTAACAGTAATTTCTCTTTAATAGGCTTGCTTATATAGTCGTTGCAACCTGCATCAAAGGCTCTTCTTTTATCGTCAGTACCCGCAAAAGCAGTTTGGGCAATAATTTTTATATTAGGCTTAATTTTTTTTATTTGTCGTGTGGCTTCGTAACCATCAATATCGGGTAAACGAATGTCCATTAATATCAAATCAATATCTTTCGTTGTTGCAATTTTAATAGCTTCATTACCAGATTCAGTATAGATTGCTTTCAACCCTTCTTCGGATAGAATTTCTTTAATATAAGCCGAATTAAAAAGATCGTCTTCAACTACTAATATTTTCTTATCCCGAAAATGAAAATCATTTGATTCACTAGGATATGCCTCAAGATTTTTTGCATCGGAAGTCTTATGTGCAATAGAAAAGTAAAACGTACTGCCTTTGCCTAATTCTGATTTGAACCAAACTTCACCGCCCAATATTTTTACTAGTCCTTTAACAATTGATAATCCTAGCCCAGTGCCACCGTACAAGCGATCTGGTCCATGATCAACTTGTGCAAAACGGTCAAAAATTATAGCGTGTTGGTTATGAGCTATACCAATACCAGTATCTATAACTGAGAAAACAATGTTATTATTGGCATCCATTTTACAAGTTACATCAATGGAACCATTGTCGGTAAACTTAAATGCATTGCCAATTAAATTAATGAGTATTTGATTTAACTTCACCTTGTCGCTAACAATGCTACATTCAGCGGGTGTACAATGTGTAACTAAATTGAGTTTAATATTTTGTTTGCCTTTTTTTTTTTGTTGCTCGTTAAAAAATATTTTGAGATTTGAAAATATATCATTGATGTTAAAATCTTCTTCGTTTATTACTATTTGGCCCGATTCAATTTTTGCAATATCGAGAATATCATTTATAATCTCAAGAAGATCTTTACTTCGTTGGTGTATTATTGAAGAGAATTTTTCGAGTTTTTCTTTGTTATCATATTGTTTAGGTAGTAATTCAGAGAAGCCCATTATTGCATTCATAGGAGTTCGTATCTCATGGCTCATGTTTTGCAGAAAGGAAGTTTTGAGTCGGTCACTCTCTTCGGCTTGCTCTTTAGCTTGAATAAGTTTAAATTCTAGCTCTTTTTGTTCAGTAATGTCTTGCATTATTCCATTAAAGATCAATTCTCCTTCAAATGAAGTAGGGATAGATTTACCAAGAAACCATTTAATTTTTCCCGATCCTGTATGTATTCTTCCTTCATATATCCAAGAGCTTTTTTCAGAGATGGCTTTAGTAATAGAATTCATGAATGATTCTTTATCTTCATCTGGAATTTGCGACCCTAAATCCCATTGAGAATTCTCAATATCAGATGAAAGTTCAAACAATACCGTTGCTTGTTCGCTTATGTATTTAAAATAGGATGAACCATCGGGTTTAACTCTAAGTTGATAAATAACACCTGGAACATTTTTGGTCATACTTTCAAACATCAATTTATTTTCTTCCGCATTTTCTTTCTCAATTTTGAGGCGCTCAATAAGACCTATTCGTTCGGATATTTTCCATACACTATTCATTAACAAGGTTAATTGCCGAACATCTGAAGAGTTGTAATCGCTTGGTTTATTTGCTACACCCGCTACGGCAACTATTTTACCTTCTGAAAATACAGGAATTGTTAAAAATTTTAAGAGTTTAACATGTCCTTCAGGAGTTCCTTTTTTATGCGGATTTTCATTTTCATAATCATTAATAATGATGGGTTTTCGTTGTCTTACAGCTTCGCCCCAGCAGCCTGTTTTATCTAGCTGATATACCGTTTGAGGCTTATTTACGCAACATTCATTCATGACCTCTTTAGACCAAGTGTTGAGGGTAAATTCTTGTGTGTTTTCGTTGTAAAAATAAATGTATCCTATTTTACTATTGGTTAATTTTATTGATTCATCAAGAGCAAAATCTAATAATTCCTCTAAGGTACTTGATTGAAATTGAGATATGCGCAATAAGCTCTCCAGTCGTTCGTTATTGAATTCAATATCTTGTTTTTGCTTTAGAGATTCTTGTGCATTATCTTCTAAATTTGCTTTAATAGCTAGTAATTCCTCGTTCGATTGCAGTAGTTCTTCATTTAGTTGAAGGTACTCTTCATTTTGGGCTTCAATTTCTTCTTTTTGTTCTTGAAGTAATTTTTCAGTAATTTTACGTTCTGTGATGTCTATTATATTTGAATAAATGTATGCTGTATTTTTAATGCGAATAGAACCGGATGATACTTCAACATCGCGTATGCTGCCATTAGCAAGTTTGTGTTTAAAAATGAAATTCGTTTCGTTTCTCTTATTTACATTATATATTTTATGTTGCACCTCAGCAGCAGATAAGGTATTTATCTCTGTAATATTCTTTGAAATTAATGTTTTGTAATTGTAGCCATAATAAAGGCAGGCCGCAGTATTGGCATCTGCTATGTTTCCATTTGATGAATCAATTAATAGCATTACCACTTTATTGTCTTCAAATAAACATCGGTAATGAGCTTCGCTATCAATAATAGCTTTTATTATTGGATTGCTAATTTTAATAAAGAGAAATAAGCAGAATGCTATTAGTAAAGCCGAAATGAATAGTGCTATTATTAAAGCTTGATAGAATGGTTTATTAACTTCTTCGCGAGGTATTTTTGCTACAATGCCCCAATGTAGTGTTGGAACAAATGTGTAGGCTGCAAATACATTTACCCCATTATAATCTTTTGCTTTAATAAATCCAGTTTTTCCTTTTAATGCTAATTGCATGGGTAATGCATTTTTGCCTAGATTAATTAAAGAAAATGCTTCTTTGTTGCTATAGGATAACAAAAAGTATATGCTATCCCCTTTTGTAGTAGCAATAGCGTATTCACCATTCTTGCCAATGCTATAGTATTTATTGCGCATAGATTTAATGAGCGATAAAATTTCACTATCGCTTTTACCATCTTCAGATAGTACGGTAACTAATGATTTTGTGCGCGCTGCAATTTCAATTAATTCTGTTTTATTTACTCCAAATGTTTTGGCATACACCACATAAAGCGATACCCCAGTAATGATTAAATTGGAGGCAGTTAAAATAATTGCCAATAATACCAAACGGCTATTTGAAAATATACGATACATGTTTTTACGTGTGAGCTAATCTTTTAGGTCTTTATAAATTTTTGACTGCAATAAATATAAGGCATTATTTTTGATTTGAGTAATTTAAGCGCGGAATTGTAATAATATTATCTGATTCTACTTAAGCATAGCAATCTGATATTTTCATAATATTTTAAATAAATGCAAAGCCCGTTAGGGCTTATATTTCGGTAGAAAGATATAATATAAAAACAATGAGAATCCCGCTAGGGATGGAATTTCGGTAAATAGATGTTTCGTCCCTAGTGGGACGTGCTGTGTTGTTTTAGTGATTTTTACCGAAATAACGTCCCTAGCGGGACTAAAATGTCCGACAATATAGGGAAAACAATAGGAATACAGTTGTGCAGAATCGAATAATAGTATGCCAGTTTGAAATTCGAATGACATTTATATTGATTCTGCAGAATGGTACCCCAAGGACAAATTTCATACTAAAATTCCAAAGTAGGTGGCACCTCAGCGTCCTGCTTCATCAAATTCAAATAGATACTAACGCAACATCTCTTGCCCACCGGTAACTGGCACTGCTTGCCCTGTTTCATAGGGTTGCCCTATAATATAGTACACAGCTTTCATAACATCTTCAACGCGGCAGCCGCGACCTGCTGGCACTTGCATTTCGTAATGACGTTTTACATCGTCAATTGTTTTTGCATTGGGTACTTTGCCTGCGCGTAAATACTGAACAAATAAACCTTTTTCGGGGTCAGCCCATAGTGGTCCTTCAAAAAAATTGCCTGGGCATATTGAATTTACTTTTATATTGTTAGGCATGAGTTCCATGGCAAAGCTCTGTGTGAGTCCGATGCCTCCGAATTTGCCACCTGCGTATGCAAAGTTTTTATTACTTCCTTTTAATCCCGATTTTGAGTTTATTTGTATTATATCAGTGAAATAATTTTTATTGTATTTTGATTGTAGCTTTAATACTTTTGATGTGTATTTTGCGCATAAAAAGTAGGCGGTATAATTTACTGATGTCATAAAATTAAAAGTATCTGGCTCCATTTCATCAAGACTGCCAGCTCTTAAAACCCCTGCATTACTAATGAATACATCGAGTCCCCCAAATTCTAAAACGCTTTTGTTTATTAGGTTTTCAACGGATGTTGGTTCGGCAACATTTGTTTTAATAAATACGGCTCGGTTTTGTTTTATGTTTTTATTTAATGTTTGTGCGAGCGCTTCACCAACGGTATCATTAAGATCGGCTATTATGACATTCACACCATCATTATAAAATTGCTCCACAATACCCCCGCCAAAGCCTTGTGCGCCACCTGTAACAATGGCTATTTTATTAGCAAATGCATTACTCCCTGATCCTTTTGAAACCTTGCGACGATAGTTTTCAACTTCCCAATTATCAATAAAAGCAATTTCTTTTTCATTCAATGGTTTAGGACATCCCATTTGTGCTGCATACCAAGCTACTTTTAGAGCATCACTCATTACATCAAGTACAATGCCAGCTGATCGGTCATTATCCTCAATTGCAAACATTCCTAGGTCTTTTATGAGGATGACCTTGGGGTAGTATTTGTATTTGTTTTTGTAAGAATCTATTTCACTAACACAAGCCTTTAGTATTTCGTCTGCATTGCCTGTGTTTTTTATATAAAGTGGTGATGCTTTACAATACACAATGTTGTCAGGAGTAAATGCGGTTGTAATTTGTTTGAAATATATTTCATCACTTACAAAATGCTGTATCAATTTATTGTTTATAGAACGTATCACTTTTATATTCTCATCGCTGCAAATCATTCTGAGTGCAGGCAAGATAGCGGCTAATTTATCATCGAGTGGGAGAGGGCTTAAATCTGGTCCCTTAACCGTAGCGCTAATTTTAGTTTCTATATCAGCATAGATGCTTTTTATTTCAGTGATGCTATTTGCGCTAACAATGATGCCATGGTTCTCGAGAAAAATAATTTTAGGGTCGTATCCTTTCGATTTACGATAGGCTAGTATTTCTTTTTCTACTGCTTTAAAGAGAATGTATCCAGGATCGGAATAGCTTACATACAAAGCATTATCGCCAAAAAGATTTTTTACTAATTCAGCGGCTTTTGTGTTACACAATAAACCACAAGTTAAGGTAGGGTGCGTATGTATTATAAAGTTGTATTCAATGGCAGCATGTAGCGATGTTTCAACAGAAGGTCTTAGATTTTGCAAAGGATTCGCCATGCTACGATACAAATCAATTTTCACTTGCTCTTCACGCTCGTTCGCATTGCTACTGTAATTATTGCTTGAAATACTGGCTAATCTGCTTCTCTCCAAAATTACAAAACTATCGGCAGTTATACTTGCCAATTCTGTGCCGCTTGCCTTTACATATAAATACTCTTTGTCTTTATATGAAGTATTACCACCACCAGCCAAAACATAGGCTGAATTTGCACCATAGTAATTTGAAATTTCAACGAGTTCTGATAAATTGCTTTTCACTTTATTTTTTTTAATGTTTTTTAAATTTGTGAATAGTAAGATGTGATCCGCAGCGGTGGAGAGAGATGTGGTGAAGCTCTTTAAATATAGTGCCTTCGCCCTTATACCTCACTTCACCGCGGCGGATCATCATTCATCTTTATCTAACAAATTCCTCAATAACTGCTTTGCCTAAACTTATATATTCGCTCATTTTTTCGCGTGTGGCTTTACCATTAGCGTCAACGTAGCCTTGTTCGCCTTTTGATCGTAGGTATTGGTGAGCTGCTACAACACAGGCGCTTTCGTATGATACTTTGAGCATTTCTGCATCAAGTTCTTGATCACGGCAACTCACACTAAGAGGAATCATTGTTGGCGCATTATGTTCGGTACCAAAAGTTATTAAGAAATTGTTTTTGCGGAAGAATTGCACAAAGTCTTTCATTATAGCATGACTGTTTCGACCAGGAATTAACTCTATACAAAAAACATTACGAGAAATAAGCTCGTCAATCATTCGATCCCAATCGCGTTCAAAGTCAGTAAAGTTTCCGTTTTTGTCATCAAGTAAAACAGGGTAACATGGAATACCGCCAGCATCAAGTATGATACGTTTTATCCCATCAATATCTAAGAATGCATTTTCATCTTCGGGTACAAATGCACCACCTCCTAGTTTAAGCAAATTGCCTCGTATCTCTTCTTCAACGGCGGCTTCTTTTTTAAGATCTGCGTTACTAGGCTTGTCGCCGTATATGGTGCTGAGCATGTTTCGACGTGCAGTATCATCGCTGACCTTTTCGTAAATTTTAATACGCAGTAACTTGGCAATATGTCGTTCGCGAATGAGATCGCGCACATAATTTTTGAGTAACTCGTCTCTGCTTATTTCAAATCCGGCATCTATCTTTTTAAGAATGGCATTGGTTTTTGAGATCATTTCTTCAACCTGCCTATTGCTTTCTGAGCGCACTTGATTGAGCATTTTGGCTGCATTGTCACTCATTGAAACGGGGTAATCTAAACCTTTGCCGCAGAAATATATTCGTCCGGGATTATTTGGGTCGTTAATGCGAATACCCTGCATTTGCATTTCTTTTACGAGCCCCATAAATTCGATATTAAACATTGGAAAAACCTTGTTCTTTACGCATAGATTGCTGAATTCATCATAACCGGCTGTGCTATAAAAATCGTTAATGCCCAATACCTTAACATCTTCTTTAATAGCCATTTCAAGCACTTCATTTATATCGCGAAAGGCGCTAAATGAATATGGTGTGTGAAAATGAGCGTTAACTTTATGATTCGTATTTGCTTGATTGCTTTGTTTTAACAATAGTTCAGCACGGTTGGGCATATTTTTTAATTCCTTCATTCGTATTATCGTTTTATAGTTATTTGTTTTTCGTATTTGTTTATCTCTTCAAGTACTTGTTTGCCGGTAGCAACATTTTCTTTCTCGCAATAGTAGTTCCATACTGCATCAAAAGGCATGGTTTTCATGTCTTCTAAAATTGCAAGACGATCAATATATTTGCCTTGGCCCTCTAATTTTTTAAGTTCAGTTGATGGTTCAAGAAGCGCGAATAAGAAAGCTTTTAGCGTACTTCTAGCGCCAATAACCCAAGCCCCGAGGCGATTTACGCTAGCATCGAAAAAGTCGAGCCCGATGTTAATTCTTTTCAGAGCGTTCGCACGTACTATTTCAAGTGCGAGTTCTCGAACATCGTCATTTAAAATAACGATATGATCGCTATCCCAGCGTATGCCTCTACTTACATGCAACATTAATTCGTCTGAATATAATAAGAGTGCTGATATTTTATCTGCAATTGATTCTGTAGGGTGAAAATGCCCCATATCGAGACACATCATTAGTTTTTTCTGTAATGCATAGCCCATATAAAACTCATGTGAACCCACAACAAAAGACTCACTGCCAATACCAAATAACTTACTCTCAACGGAATCTTTAATATAATCACTATTTAATTTTGTTTTGTAAATAGCATCGAGCGATTCTTTCAGTAAGCTGCGGTAGGTGAATTTGTCAACGGTCATATCCTTCATACCGTCTGGTATCCATAGATTGTGTACCGATGCGCTTTTAAGTTCTTTGCCAAAATAGGCTGTTATTTCGCGACATCGGCGGACATGTTCAATCCAGAATTCACGAATAGCTTTATCTTTGCTGCTGAGCGTAAATCCGTCTGCCTTAGGGTGCGAAAAACAAGTAGCGTTAAAATCTAGTTTTATTTTTTCGCTTTTCGCCCAATCGACCCAGCTTTTGTAATGTGCAGGTGTAATCTCATTACGGTCAATATATTTTTTTCCAAAATCGCCATAAATTGCATGCAGATTTAAACGATGATTACCGGGTAAAAGAGTTAAAACTTTTTCAATATCCATGCGTAACTCCGATATGTTTCGTGCTTTGCCTTGGTGATTGCCCGTTACTGCAATACCGCCTGTGAGATCACCCGCTTTGGGCTCAAAGCCAGTTACATCATCGCCCTGCCAGCAATGAAGTGAGATGGAAATATTCGAGAGTAGTTTTAGCGCTTTTTCAGTGTCTACACCGTAGTTTGCGTATTGTTCTTTAGCAAACTCGTAGGCTGCATGTGTGTTTCTCTTTTTCATATTTATTTAGGTTTGGGCAAATTTAAACAAATCTTAACTAAAGACAATAGAAGAAAGAATAAAGATAAACGACAAATGAGTAAAGAAAAGATTGTTTTTTATATCTGAATGTTCTTTTAGCTTCCCTATTTCTTCTTTAAGCTATATTTTATTTATTTTTGAAAGAAAAAGCCATGCGCAAAATTTATGCATATCAGATAGCAGAAGGAATAGATTTAAAGCGATTTAAAAGAGAGTTTGCGGGAAACGATTTCTATAGTAATGTGTCGGAATCTTTTTATTGCCAAGATAATGAGCGGTACTTGCTGGTTTTATCTTATGGTGTTGTCGTTTTTTTAGGATATGACGAAGTAGGTATTAGTAACTTTATAAGCTATATAAAAAGCTATTGTAAAGATTTTTTTGCCGAGAATACCTGGGATGAATTTGTTATTCATGAAAATGCAATTGAAGAGCGTTTTGATTATAATGAAATGTCAATAATGCATTCCACACCATCCATTTTACGCATTATAATGCTTAATGTGGGTCAATCGGTAACACTCGATTATTATACTAAAGTGGCGGAGAAATTGCTCGAAAATTCGAAAGTATATACACAACAATTGGAAGAAAAAGGAAAACTAAATATCTCAAACAAATCGCTGATGAAGGTCATTGGCCGAACCATGAATGTGAAGAATGGAATTGTTGAGAACCTTTACATCATTGATTCACCTGATGAAACATGGGAGGATGAATATCTGAATAAATTGGATAACGGATTAAAAAATACATTTGATTTGAAAAACAGATTTAAGGAGATTGACTATCAATTACAAATTGTTAAGGAGAATCTCGATTTGTTTAAAGATCTATTATTGCACAGACAGAGCAGTATCTATGAAATAATTATTATTGGCTTAATCGTTTTTGAAATTATTCAGGTAATTGCAGAGCAGTTATTTAGAGCGTTATGGCATTAATAATCCAGGTACAAAATGTACGCACTATAATAACTTTGCATGGGTATACCTTAAAATGAACCAAGTGAATTTAGTTGTTGATCTATCGTTTTTAAATCTTCATTTGTCAATTTTATTTGCAAAGCCTTTGCATTTTCTAAAGCTTGTTTGGTATCTCTAGCACCAACAAGTACACAGCCAATGCCATCTTGCTGCATAGTCCAAGCAAGAACTAATTGCCCTAAAGTGCAATTGTGATTTTCAGAAATATTTTTTATTGAATCAAGAAAGCTGTTTATTCGAATGATATTTTCATCTTTGTAATACGGTGTTGCAGGTCGGTTATCGCCATCAGAAAAAATATGCCCAGCTTTTATTTTGCCAGTTAAAATGCCTCTTTGCAGAGGGCTATAGGCGATGATATCAATATTATTTTTTGATGCCCATGGAATAATTTCTTCTTCAATATCTCGTCTGAGCATACTATAAGGCAGTTGATTTGAAGCAAATTCTAAATTCATGTGCGCTTCTTTCATTTGATCATGGGAGTAATTACTCACCCCAGCAGCCTTTATTTTGCCTTGGTTTATAAGTATTTCAAGTGCTTCCATGCTTTCACTTATCGGAGTGCTATCGTCGGGCCAATGTATTTGATATAAATCAATACATTCAATTTGAAGTCGTTTAAGGCTTCGTTCACACTCCAGTATGATGCTTTGTTTACCGCTATATTTGTATATTCTTTTCGTTTGCCCGTCGTTGTCTTTTGTTTCAAAATAAAAAACGCCTTTCGTGTCATCCCATCGTAAGCCGCATTTGTTAAGGATTTGTACTTTTTCGCGTTTGCCTGCAATGGCTTTGCCAATAATCTCTTCGCTCAGTCCGAAGCCGTACACTGGCGCTGTATCGATGCTTGTAACGCCTGCATCAATAGATGCTTCAATGGCTTCAGTGGCTTTTTTTATGTCGGTTCCGCCCCACATCCATCCACCAGCAGCCCATGCGCCAAAGGCTAGCTTTGTTATTTTTAATGATTCTAGTGTTTTCATATCTTTATTGTAGGAGATTGTTTTTCTGCATTTTATATGTAACATTATTAAACTGTTTTACGTATCAATGCAATAATCAAATATAGCTTTTTTTGATTTATATTCAGCTTAAACCTTAAAATCATTGTACTATGAAACGCACTACTTTTAATAAAAAGATTCTTTTTATTTTATTTTTAAGTACTATTTTACTTGCTCCAACATTTGGACAGTTTTTAAAGGATTCTACCGATTTCACACGATTTGATAACGTACATGGTTTTAGTTGGGGTGATTATGATAATGACAACGACCTCGACTTGCTGATTGTAGGAACTATTGCTGGTTCGCCTATAAAGCGCATTTATAAAAATAATGGAAGTGGCGTGTTCTCAACAGTTGATATGGGTATTCCAACTATTCATAATAGTTGTGGGCTCGATTGGGGAGATTATGATAATGATGGCGATCTAGATTTTGTTTTTATAGGTTCAAATATGGGTATGACCTATTATGGCCGTATATATTCAAATGATGGTAACGATAATTTTAATGTTTCGTTTACGGGGCTAAAAGGTCTATATTTCTCTTATGCAAAATGGGGTGATTATGATGGTGATGGAGATATTGATTTAGTTATTAGCGGCCAAGATGACTTAAAAGCATACACCATTATATATAAAAACAACGGCGGTTCTTTTACCAATATAAATGCCGGACTCACAGGTTCAACCCGCGGTAAACTAGAGTGGGCTGATTATGATAACGATGGCGATTTAGATTTGATGGTATCAGGATATGATATGTTCTTTACCTACAATGCTAAGATTTATCGCAACGATGGGGCTGATGTTTTTACTGATATTGATGCCAGTATAACCCAAAGTGTTCCGCAATGGTTTGATTACAATAGCGATGGAAAACTCGATATCCTTGCATCATATAAGATATCAAAGCAAGTTGGAACAGATTCTTTTGCTGATATTATTACGAGCATACCAATGGGTACTAATATTAATACATCATCAGCCGATTATGATAACGATGGCGACCTTGACGTGATGTTAACTGGAATGATTCGTTTCCGTATGTATCGTTACGATGGAGGGAACACTTATTCCTCGCAATCTGATATTTTTACAACGATACGTGATGGTGAAACATTTTGGATTGATTATAATAATGACGGGAAGCAAGATCTTATGATTTATGGACAAAATGCAGCTTATCAAACATTTTTTAAATTGTATCGCAATACTACCGCAATTGCAAATGCTGCGCCTTCTGTACCATCAGGGATTACTGCAACTACAAAAGGTTCGTCGGCAATTATACATTGGAATAAATCAAGCGATGCATTAACTTTACAGAATGGCCTATTTTATAATGTTCGTGTAGGTAAAACAATAAATGGTATTGATGTAGTTAATCCGAATGCCAACCTCAGCAATGGTTATCTTAAGTTAGCTAAACGCGGCAATGCTGGTTCATGCGATACTTTTGAAATAAAAGGATTAAAACCAGGTAAATATTATTATAGCATACAAAGTATGGATAATAATTATAATGCATCGGCTTTCTCTCCGGTTGATTCATTTGAACTCCCATTGTTTGATTCTGCTATTACTTTAGGCTTTAAGCAGCTATATAATAGCCATATTGCTTGGGGCGATTATGATAATGATGGCGATCTCGATGCCTTACTAACTGGAAGTGATGGGCCAACGGCTGCTTATTCTCTACTATATCGCAATGATGGTGACGATGTATTTTCTCAGGTGAATACATCCATAAAAGGCGTTTATCAGGGAGGTAGTGAATGGGCCGATTATGATAATGATAACGATCTTGATTTATTAGTGTACGGGAATACCAAGTTTACCTACCCTAATTTTCAACCTATTGTAAAGGTGTATCGGAATGATGGAGGTGATAATTTTGTAGATCTTAACCTTAGTATCTCTGGTGTTGGATCGGATGGAAATGCTACCTGGGGCGACTATGATAATGATGGGCGTGTGGATATTGCTATGGCAGGCTATCTTAAATTAATGCTGTACCATAATGATGGGAATAATAAGTTTACAGAGAAAGCTATTGAACAATATAAATCATTTAATATGGTTCAATTTGCCGATTATGATAATGATGGCGATTTGGATTTGTCAGCAGTTTATGATGATTGGACAGCAGGGCCATTTTTAATTCGAATTTATAATAATGGGGGGGATGGAACATTTACAAATGCTTTAGCAAACATTCCGCTTATTGGTGGTACTATATTTGGTACTATGGCATGGGGCGATTATGACAACGATAAAGATTTGGATTTACTCGTGATTAGTAAAAAAAATATCGACGTAATGCGTAATGATGGTGCAAATAATTTTAGCCGCGTTTTTACTGCTGTGGATAGTATTTATGGAACGGCTGTATGGGGCGATTTTGATAACGATGGCGATTTAGATATTGCGGCTAGTGGACAGACATTTGACGCTGTAGAAAAGACGCGCTTATTCCGAAATGATGGGGGCGATGTGTTTAATTATTTTACTAATTTGGGCATGGACGCATGTGGTACGGTGGCTTTTGTTGATATTGATAACGACAACGATTTAGATGTGTCATTAACGGTAGGCCTTAATAACTATAAGGAAAACACAAAATTCTTCCGTAATAATGCGGCTCCAAATACAGTACCTATTGCACCAATTTCATTAAAACATTCTTTTACAGTAGGTACTGATAAAGTGAATTTATCATGGAAAAGCACTACTGATGCGGAGCAAGTAGCTAGTGCTGCAAAAGGTTTGTCTTATAATATTTCTTTGTATTCGTTGGTTGATGATAAATATATTTTAAATAGTATGTCGGTTCTTAATAATGGTACCCGTAAAATAGTTCATAAAGGAAATGCCGAACTAGATACTACTTATACGATACATGGTCTTACACAGGGATCGTATACCTGGCGCGTTCAAGCCATTGATCACGCTTTTGCAGGCTCTGCTTTTTCTTTGAGTGATACCTTTAATGTGGGGTTATTTGCTGATAATCCATCTGATCTTTCGCTTTGCGCTGGTGATACTATTACTATTCCTTATCACTTGGATGGCTTAGCTGTTAATAGTGATAATGTTTTTGTAGCACAACTTTCGGACCCTTATGGCTATTTTGATGTGCCAACTCAAATTGGCGCACAAGCTGGAACGGCTTCAGGTAGCTTGAAGGCTGTGATACCTTCTTCTGCATTGTCGGGAATAAAATATAAAGTGCGAATTTTATCAACCAATGCAAGATATGTTGGAGCACCTAATGCGAGTTATATAACTGTTTATCCATCGCCTACTCCAAACATTTCAGGTAAACCTATTGTATGTAAAAAAGATGTGGGTATTGACTATAAAACCTACACTGCTCAAGGTAATTCGTATTTATGGACTGTGACAAATGGCACAATAACATCCGGACAAAATAGTGCGCAGATTCTTGTTAAATGGGCTACTACTACTTCGGGAAAAGTAAAAGTTATAGAAACAAATGCGCAAGGCTGTAGTAATGTAAGTGCTGTTGATATAATTATAAATGCTTTGCCAGCGGTAAAATTGGGTAGTGATACCACATTCTGTTTTGGTAATAGTATAACAAAGAATGCAGGAAGTTATTATCTTTATGAATGGAATACTGGAGTTTCTGTAGCTAGTATTGTTATTACTTCATCAGGCGATTACCATGTAGCTGTAACGGATGATAATGGTTGTAAAGGAGTGTCGGATACCATTACTGTTGATGTTAAAAAGCCCTACGATGAAGCAATTTGTATGGTAACTATTGACGATGTCACCGGTAAAAATATGATTGTTTGGGAAAAATCAACGAGCAAAAAAATTGCATCGTATAATATTTTTCGTGAAGGTTTGTCGGCTGGGGTATGGAATAAAATAGGCACATTGCTTTATTCAGACCTAAGTATATTTGTAGATAATGGCTCACAACCTGAAACGAAATCATATAAATATCGCATCTCAACTATTGATAGTTGTGGTAATGAATCGGCAATGAGTCCATATCATAAAACGATGCTGTTAACCTCAAGTTTAGGTCAACAAGGCATTAATTTAATTTGGTCTGAATATAGTATTGATGGTACTTCATTTGGCTTTGATAGCTATGTGATATATCGTGGAATATCCGTAACTACACTCGATTCAATTGATCAGATACCTAGCGACAATGAAATGTATCCTGATATAAATGCACCGTCAAGTACTCTGGTGTATTATCGTGTTGCAGGTAAAAAGCCCGGTACACCCTGCGATCCAGCGAACCTGCTTAAAGCAAGTTCAGGCCCATTTAGCCAGTCTATTTCGAATTTGGAAGACAATCGTTTAAAAGAAAGTGCTATTGATAAGATTAATTCGAATAATGGCGTGGTCAGTATTATTGAGAATCCATTTAGTGAAAATATTAAATTGCATTTTAATATTACTAAGGAAATAATTGTAAGCGTTACTTTGTTAAACAGCTTGGGATCCGTTGTTTATTCTGATAAATTTACAGTAAATAGCTCAATTCAAACGCTAACAATAAATGCTAAAAATATTAATCCAGGTGTGTATTATGCTCATGTGAAAGTAGGAGAGAAGCAATATGTATTAAAAGCAGTAAAGCGTTAATTGTATTTTTAATTGTAATTTGAATTTGTGTTTTTATTTTCGATTATGCATAATCGTACATCAATTAGATATTTACTTATTTTTAATGAAACCAAATCACTTATGCATTTATGAAAGCAGGTGGCTGAGGAATTTTAGTATGAAATTTGTCTTTGGTGTATCATTATGCAGAGTCAATTTTATTTTGAAATAGAATTTATTTTCGGTTTATGCTAAAGCAATGTTAGTCTGTGGTCGTATTTTCCATCATCAATAATTTCTATAAATATACAATACCTAGGATTGAAAAATAGAATTTGCCAATATTGTTGATTCAAATAAAAAGGAAAAATATCTTAACTAATTAAAATATTTACTGATTAATTTAGATAAAGTATCGTAATTAATGGGCTTTGAAAGATAATCGTTGCATCCAGTTGCCATGGCTTTTTCTCTGTCACCTGTCATGGCAAATGCAGTTTGGGCAATTATAATAACTTTTTTATTGAATCGTCTTATTGTTTCAATAGCATCATATCCGTTCATTAATGGCATTTTTATATCCATCAAAATAAGATCAAAATCAGAATTGTTTTGACAGGCTTTTACCGCGTCTAAACCATTGCTTACATGAATGATTTTGCTTGAATACGCTTCTATCATTTCAGTAACAAGTATTTTTGATGTTTCATCGTCTTCTGCAATAAGGATTTTTAATTTTTTTGCGGGTACAAAGTTTGATACGTGTATCAGTTTCTCTTTTATGACTTCCTCTTTCTGTTTGCCCGAATTGTATGGGATGGTAAAGTAAAAGCTAGTGCCTTTTTCTTCTTCACTATCAAGCCAAATAGTACCACCCAGTAACTCAAGATATGCTTTTGAGATTGCTAATCCCAAGCCAGCTCCTTCGTAATCGCGGGTTAGTGATTCACTAGCTTGCCTAAAACGATCAAAAATAATTGAATGATATTCTTTTGCAATTCCTTTGCCAGTATCTTCAACTTGAAA
The DNA here is from genome assembly GCA_038248505.1 of Bacteroidales bacterium. GTDB lineage: Bacteria > Bacteroidota > Bacteroidia > Bacteroidales > JBBRXJ01 > JBBRXJ01. The sequence goes on along the minus strand of JBBRXJ010000027.1, from coordinate 15,568 downwards.
TTCAATATGACCATCAATTTTAAAACAATTAATGGAGATAGATCCAGTATGTGTAAACTTAATTGCATTTTTAACTAAGTTGGTAAGAACGGCGGTAAGTTTTTCTTTATCGGTTTTAATGATCGTATCGTGAGATATTGTATTTGTGATGAGAAAACGTATTCCCTTTTGATCACATTCAGGCTTAAAAAATTTATAAACATAGTTGATTATATCACTGATATTTATATCTGAAATACTAAGATCTATTAATCCCGATTCTATTTTAGAAATGCTAATAATATCGTTAATAATATTGAGCATACGGGCCCCACTCTTTTCAATAACATGAATGTATTCTTGTTGTTTATCGCCGGCTAGATTCGGCTTTTTAAGTAGTTCGGTAAAGCCTAAAATGCCATTCATTGGAGTGCGAATTTCGTGGCTCATATTGGCTAAAAAGGCTGATTTTAATCGGTCGCTCTCTTCTGCTTTTTCTTTTGCATTAATAAGTTCCTGTTCTTCTATTTTTCGTTGACTAATATCATGATAATTACCTAAAAGACCATGAATATTGGGTTCATGAAAAAGATTAACCAAGGTAATTTCAATCCATTTATAGTTACCATCTTTGCATTTATATCGGCATTTTGTTGTTCCCGATGCATTTGCCTCGCTTGCAATGAGATCAAGAAATTGTTGAGCATCTATTATATCTTCTGTATGAATATTATCCCATATATTCTTACCAATAAGATCATCAGGTTTCCATCCAAAAAGCTTTTCAATATTGGGGCTTTTATATGAAATTTGTTCTTGTTTATCAATAATAACAATAACATCACCTATGTTGGCTACCATTTTATTTTGGAGGGCAATATTTCTTTTAAGCGCCTTTTCAGCTCTTTTCAGGTCAGTAATTTCAAGAAAAGCAGCCACAAAGTGATCCGGTTTATATTGATATCCGACACATTCGTACCAGCGTTTGTTAGCTTGCAAGTATTGTTCAAAGCTTATTGCTTCTCCTGTTTTTGCTACATGTCCGAAGGTCCCAATCCAATCGAAGGGATCATTTTCGATACCAGGAAAAGCTTCTGTAACTTTCATTCCACGAGGATCAACGCCTGTTAATTCTAAATAACTTTTATTTGCATCAAGAAAAAAATAATCTATTGCTTCGCCTGATGAATCATAAATCATTTTATGATAGGCAACTCCAATAGGACCTTGTTCAAATAGGGCATGGAATTTCCATTCTGCTTCTAATAACGCTTCTTGAGCGAGTTTACGTTCGGTAATGTCTCTTGCAATAGATAATACAGCACTTCTGCCTTGCAAAATGAAAACTTCGGCATTTATCTCAACTGGGAATTTCTTTCCCGTCTTTGTATAATGTATTGTTTCAAATGTAACATTCCCTTTTTCTAATAATTTCTGAATTGCTGGAATTCCGTTTTTTGTAAATTCATCTTTATCGTCAAGTTGTTTTGGTGTAATGTTTAATAATTCTTCTTTTGTATATTCATATCTTTTACATGCCGTTTCATTTACATTAATGAAATTACTGGGTATCCCATTATCATCAAAATAATGAACAAAAATAGCGTCGTTACCCGAATTAAATAGTGTTTTAAATTTCTCATCACTTTCTCTTATGGCTTCCTCTGCTAGCTTTGTATCGGTGATATCCATCATGCTAATAATAAGGTTTCTTTGTCCATTTCGATTTATGAAATGCGACATGTGTTTTTCGCACAGGCGTTTTTTGCCATCAGAACGTATGATGTAAAAAAGGGAGTAATGAATATATTCTTCGCCTTTTGCAAAAAGCATCAAATTTGAGATAACGAATTCCAATGACTCAGGTGCAATAAATGCTGCAAATGTATCCGCGGAATATATTTGTTCTTTTGTGAATCCCCCTAATACAAGCATGGCGTCATTGACCCAAATGATTTTGCCCGTTTCATTAACAATACAAATTGAATTAAAAGAATATTCAGATACGGCACGAAATTGCTCTTCGCTAGCTCTAAGGGCTTCTTCTGTTGCTTTGTTATTCGTAATATCTTGTAAAATACAATGTGTTTGTTTGAAATCGCCATTAGGCGTAAAGCCTATTTTTCCTTCAAAAGCGATGAATAAAATTTTTCCGCTCTTGTGAGTCATTTCAAATTCGCTGTGTATATGGCCTTGTGATTTAAAAAGAGGAAATCGTTTTCGAAAACCTTCTCTGTAATCAGGGGGTAAAAAGTCCCCGAACCATTTTCCTATTACCTCTTCATGTGTATATCCAAGTGTATTTAGCCATTGTTGATTTACTTCAATAAAATTCCCATCAATATCTAATGATTGATAGCCAAGAGGAGCTTGTTTAAATAACAATTGAAATCGTTCCTCACTCGCTTTAAGCATTTCTGTAGCTTTCTGTAGTTCGGAATTATGTGTCTTAAGTTGCCAATTGCTAAAGGCCTTTTCTGAAAGTTCATTTGCAAATGCAAATAGCATTTTTGCAACTTTATTAAACTGCTCGCTCGACATGGTAGGCACTTCATGTAGCGCTTTCATGAATTCGTCTTTATCAGCACCAATTTCATGAGCATATTGCAATATCTTCTCTTCGTTAATCAATTCGTTGCGTACTTGTCCGGTAAGCCAATTAGCAATATGTTTACCGCCCACTGTAATGCTTACTCCAGCATCCCATAGGCCACCGCTAAGGCATGTTTGAACTAATGGGCCATCTTGGTTTTGCCGACCAAGTAAAGCGTCTGACTTAAAGCAGTTGGAAAGCCCTTTATCTGTTTTCCGAATAATGTCTTTGCATAAACGGCAGAAGTTACTGGGCTGGGTTAATGGAATGCCATCGGGATAGGTTATTATTGATGAGATGCCAACCGCATCTGAAAATAAGTCTTGAAGCTTTTGCAGTTCTTGAATACTGAAAAGGTCGCCAATCTCAATTTTAGCTAGCTCGTCAGATTCTGAATAATGTTTGTTTAATTGATCTTTCATCAGCTTGTTATTGTGGCCAAATTGCTAATATAAAGATATGCCAATAAATTTATCAATACTTTAAAATTGAATAAAAGATTGCATACTTGTTTAAATTTGTGGTGCATTTTGATGAACTCCCAGTCAATAATTTTGTTAATGGCAAACAAAATAGTTATCTTTGACGTTAGTAGTGTAAAAAGGTGATATGATTGTTTCATTTGCTTCAAAGGATACAGAAAAGATTTGGGATGGCGAACGTGTAAAAAAGATAGCGATTGAAATCCAACATATTGGACGGAGAAAATTAAGAATGATTAATAATTCACAAAATTGGTCAGATTTGAGAATTCCTCCATCGAACCGACTTGAAAAGTTGCAAGGTTCAGATTTTTACAGTATCAGGATTAATGATCAATGGAGAATTGTACTTCAGTGGATTGACAATAATGCACATGATGTAGAGATAAGAGATTGTCTTTAAAAATTGGAGGATTTAAAAATGAACAGATTAGCAAATATTCACCCGGGCGAGATTTTATTAGAGGAGTTTCTACATCCTCTAGAGATAACAGCATACAGATTATCTAAAGACACAGATATTCCTCAAACACGAATTTCTCAAATTATTAAAGGTAAAAGAAGAATTACTGCTGATACGGCGCTCAGATTGGCATCCTATTTTGGAACAACAGCAAAATTCTGGCTTGGATTGCAGGATGATTTTGACATTGAGGAAGAGCAAGAAAGTAAAAAAGATATTTTAATTAGAATAATGAAAAACGCAACACGACACGTGGTATAAAAAATTGCCTGTATAGTATGTGTTAAAGTGTTGTAGCTCGCTACGACTTTTGTTTAACTTGATAGGAAATCGCCCACAAACGGGCAACTGTTATTTAAGGTATTTAAGTATAGGCAGCTAAGCATGCCGCCACGGTTACTTTGCAATTATAGGTCGTTTAGTATTGTATTTAGACCAATTGTGGCGTATTCCATATCTTCCGTTTCAATTAAACCACTCAGGCCAATTCCGCCTAATATATCTGATTGATAATTTATTACGAGGCCACCACCAAAGCCTGTTATTTTTGAATCGCCCCAATATTGAATATCAAGCCCACGTTCTTTATTGCGAATTTTATTCCCTATTTCAATCGAATCTACACGGGTTCTTGCTGCGGTATATGCTTTATTTATGGCAATTTGTATTGAGGAGTATGGTGCATTATCTGTTTTCATTAATAAAATGAGTTCACCTTGGGCATCACATATTGCTATAACTGCATCTTTATTATTGTTTTTGAGTTTGGTAATTACAGCATTGGCCGATTTAGTAGCTGTTTCAAGTTTTAGTTTCATAATGTGAGATTCGATTTGATTTTTGGAAACCCTCAAATATATTTAAATTTGTAGGCATTAGTATATCATTTGTTATTTTAACTGATTTTCTATAAAATTAATTAAATATCAAGCAAAGCCAATGCGGCATGTGAAACCAATCTTATTTTGGTTTTACTTAATCTCAATTAATCCGATAGCCTTCTCATTCATTTTTCCAATACATAAAATTTTTATTTCGACAGGGAGTCTTATTTCTTTAGCCGCTATGGAAGCTGAGTTTTGTTTAATACTTGCTGCCAATACATGAAATGGTTTGTTATCGTTGCTTATGAGGATTTGGAAATTACAATCTTTTATTTCTGGTTTTTTCCATTCAATACAAATTTTTTTATTGCTTTGTTTAATTATAATTCCTTCAATCGTTTTGTTTGTTTTTCTTTCTGAAATATTGATCGTAAAACCTTCTGATAGGCTTGATTTATTATTGGCACTGTCAATAGCTTGTATATAATATATGTTTGAACCAGGTATGCAAGGTATTGTATAATTATTTGTTTTTTCCTTATTTGCTATGGTCAAAAATATTTTAGCATCATGGCTATCATTACTCATTTTGTGGTATATATTATATGAGGCTAAATCATCAACGGGTGGTTGTATCCATTGTATATTAATGGAGCTATCAATACTAATTATATTTATAATACTGGGAGTTGGTGGTGCTATTACATCAGGCATTCGTATAGTTGCTGCATCTGATAATTCACTTATATTCCATGATGTGTCAATTGCTGCAATGCGATAATAAAAGCGATTGCGCGCTTGTTTTGGTAAATAGTCGGAAAATAATGTATCTTTAATAGGATCTGCATTTACTAATGTGAGCTTTGATGTGTCTTTATTAAAAGAACCTCGGTATAGTCTATAACCTTCTAAATCACTCTCTTTTGCTTTATTCCACATCAGATGTATTATACCACTATCGGCGGTAATTTTAATAAGGTGAGGTTTTGATGGCGCTTTTGTATCGGGTATAATAACTGCTATTACAGGCGATTTGCTTTTTTTGTTTCGTGTGTATTTCGCTTCAATATAATAGTAGTTTAATCCAACTTCAGCTGTGCTGTCAATAAAGTTTCTTTTATTACTATGCAGACTTGCTTTGTATTTTCTCGTGCTATCTCTCTCATGGTAGTTTATTATATCAAGTGACTCAAGTGTTTTGTTGCTATCTATAGCCCAGCTCATATATACCTTTCCTGATTTTTGACTTGCTGTTACATTAAATGGTGCAGGAGGAAGTGTTGGATCGTCAGGGCTTGCTTGAATCATATCAGAGAATCTACTTTCTTTACCAAAGTAATCAATGGCTTTTAGTTTGTAGTAGTATGTGGTATTATTTTCAAGGCTATCATCGGTGAAGAAATATTCAGGATAGTTCATCTCTCCTTTTGAATTTTTTACTTTGTTAACGAGTACTGGTGTTTTGTTGCATCGAATAAATGCTTTTGTTGAGTCGTTACTCCTATAAATATTTACAGCAAATATTTTCTTTTCATTAGGAGTCCATCGTATCATTACTTTTTTATTTGCGGCTTTACAATGCGGATTTTGTGCTATGTTATTTTTTGTTAAGCTGTCTTTATTTGTTTTTGTACTCAAAGCTATAGTGGTATTTGATTTTGATGTAACTAATTTATATCTGTATGTGCTATTAATTGTTATTGTTGTATCAATAAATTGAATGCCGATATAATTAGCAAATGCATCACTTAGAATGGCTTTTGAGAGAAGGAGTAGTTTAAAAACGCCTTCCGGTTTTTTGTCTGCTAAGGACTGTATGGCGTCTATGAAATTATTAAGCTGAGGGTCATTTTTAAATTGGAGGGTGCTTGGTACTATAGCTCCTTTAAAAACAGGATGAGAATTAATCTTATTCCAAACTCCATTATTATTATCTTCTCTATAAATATCAAGTGTTTCATCAAATAAAATTTCTGAATAAAACCACTTAATATAAACGATGTTATTGCCCTCTGTTGTATCCCATTTTGTTAGCATTTCAATGTTCTGGCTAAATGCGATGGATGATATTGATATCAGAAATAAAAATACAATGTACTTCATAAAAACGTTTAAAAGTTTACTTTAAATTCATGTTGTCGAGCTATGATTCGATTTGTCAATTTCATCAGCAATTGCAGCTCATCCCATTTCTTTGTCAATTTTCATATCAAATCCGACTTGTATGCAAAGAATTTTGACCTCTGCATATAGGCTTCCAGTAACAGTACTTGTAGGCATTGCTGTATATTTTAGATCGCCCCCTGCATTTATTGAAACTAGATTCAGTTTGCCATTGCCGATAGGGCAATTATAATCGACCCCTAAATCCATATATAGGCTTGCCCAAATCATTGCCTCATTAATTTTAAAATCCGGATCGTAGGTCATTATTGTACTAACACCAAGCTCAAAACCTACTACGGCGTAGCCTTTAAAGGAACAACTTGATAGACTAATATCGGGCGACAATGCTGATGCTTCTATGTTTGCAAATAGGCCCATGTCTAATCCAATTGGACTAACCGTAAGCCAGCTGCCAAATTTAATGGCATCTTTGCAAAGAATATTTATTTGAATAGGACTTTCACGACGTCCAATTGATACCTCCCAGAATCCTGGGCGCATCAGTACTCCAAGAGATCCGCTTCCGCAAACTACGGATGCAACATCTATGCTAACATTGCAGTTGCCTATGAATTCACTTGTTCGGCTCACATAGGCAAAGTACCCGCTACCTTTTATTGCCGATTTAACAATTGTACACCCTTTCATTTTGTTTGAAACGGCTATATTGCCATTTAATTCTATTTGATAATCTTCGCCAGAAAATGCTAACTCCAAGCCAACATCAAAATAGTACGATTTACCTGCTGTGGCTGCATCAACAAAGTTTACTTGCAAACCTAAGCCGTAATCCGTTTCATGATCTGGTAAGTATTCTTTGCCGCCAATTGCATGACTCATATGGCTGTAAACTTTACCAGCTGCGCCATCAAGTAGCAATGGGAGTGGCGATAGAGGTACTTTCAATCCGCTTACTGCAATTTCAATAAACCAATATTTAAAATCGACGGGTTTGTTTTTTGATCCGTTAATATATTTTGCATATACTTTAAACTTTGGTTGCACTTTTAAATTCGCCATTAGCGATGCCTGCCATGAGTCGCCCCAAATTGGATCATCATCAGTAAACTTAACGTAGCCTTCAAAATCGGCTACCTTGGTACGAACCTTAATATAGCTAGGATCAAAACGAATAATTTTACCGATATCCCCATTTTTTATTTTCTCGCCCAAATTACTAAAATCAATATCAACATTACGTGCCAATTGATTGGCAATATTTGCTGCCCCAGCTCCTCCAATACTGTCAGCTAAATTTGTTACTCCTTTTACCAATAGATTTTTTGTGTATTTCTCTGCATATTCCTGAACGCTCGTACCTATCATTTCATTTACAATACCAGTATAAATGTTTTGCCATTGCAAATTGTTAAAGGCATCATTTGCAAACTTTTTTATAGCATTTAATACATTATCTGTTTTAAAAGAATTTGTTGCTGCTAATGTAAAGTCGTTTAGTAAACTTTGTGGGTTTTCAACTAAACCTGCGGCACTTAAATCTTTAAATTCGCCATTTAATAAATGCTCCATGTTTGCATGTACAACGCTATCAACAAAGGATTGTAGGCGAACTAGCGTTAAGCGATCTATCTGAGTTGATATGGGAATTAATATGTTATCGTCAATTGATTTTGTTAAACTCCGCCTAACTTCATTGCAGAGAGAAACTTTTGAGGCTTGCGTTAATCGAACGAGCGATTTCTCTATCGCTGAGCTGTCATTTCCTGATGATTGTCTTATCAATGATGCCGTACTGTCAAGAACTCTTTCAATTCTCTTGTCAATAAAAATACATATACTATCTCGTACTGCATATGTTTTATTTTGTATTAATAATTTGGCCTTATCGACTGGAGCGCTTAGTTTATCTATTAGTTTGTCTGTGTATTTATCTGTAAGATCAATTAAATATTTATTAATTCGTTCACGCGTATTCATTAAATAATCCCATGCATTCTCTATTTCATTAATATCCATTAATGCTGCAAAATCACGAATGCGAATAAGTTTTTCTCTATCCTCTTTCTTCGCTAAACTTATGAGTATATCTGTAAGGAAATATATTTGCTCAATAGAGATCTTGCTAGGCTCTACAAACTGAATATGACTATTCTTTTGTATTGTTGTTGTTTCTTGTACCAAAAAACTGCTGTCGTAAGTGCTTGAGCTTTCTTCTGGTTCAATGTTTACTGTTATTGTAGAGTTTATTTCACTCGGTTTTAAATTGGCAGCATATCGTCGCTGTAAACGATTATTTAGAGAGACAGGATTGCTCAAGTCATTATTTGTAAACATATCTCCCTCATTGGCAGATTGATTTTGAGTATTGTTAATGTTGGTGTATATATTAACGCCACTAAAAGTTACAAAACCACTCAGTAAATTATTTTCAACCATGCTATAAAGATTGGCTTGAGGTGGACCATTATCACCCGCAATATCGCTACCCATTATGATGTCGGTTGCAATACCTAATGCATACATATTCCCTTGCCTACCACAGCCTAAATGATGTACGGTTACTGGGAAATCATTTACTAGCCCCATAACCTGATTACTTATTGCGTATGCTCCATTTTGAGTAGTAAAACCAATATCATAGTTGCCCCAAATATTGAGACCATTAGCGTTTTTTATCTCAACATTAGGGAATGGCCATTTTACATCAACATTCATTTCAAGTAACTTTTGTGATTTAAAAACGGCCGTGTTTACTGTTAATTCTATCTTTTGTTCACCACCTTCACTGTTGTAGTAAAAGGTTTTACCAGCTACCCCGTCATTCAAAAATCCTGCGCAAAAGCCTCTGTTATCAATTGGAATGGTTGCCGAAAATCGTTCTGTTTCGCTTAGCAATGGTATGGCCATTCGTACAATTAGTTTGCTGTTTGAAATGCTTGAATTTTTCATTTTAAGTTGAATGTTCTGCATATACGCCGGGAATGTATTGCATAATATGCCATCATCTGCAAGAAAATTTGATTGTATTAGAACATCCAATCCCTCATTATATATAGATATATCACTGCTATCTGTTCCGTTTGATTTATGTGTTTGACTAATGATGAATGGGATTACTAGTTGATTTTTTACGTCAATTTCCTTTTCCATTATTAATGTGTAATCTGAAATCCATAGCCCTTTCCATTCATTTTCACTATGTCGGATTGATGATTCCTTTTCAGATGCATCAAAAATATATCCTAATGTTTGTATATATAAACCAGCATCGGGTAATGGTTTTATTAGATTTGAGTTTTCAATGTTCTCTTCCTTAATAAAAAATAATTGTTTTTTATTAAGGAATGGAAGACTAAACGTATTATTTTCCTTGCTTTTTATTTTATCTGGAGCAATAAGTACACCATTGAGATTTAAAAAGAAATTATTTTCGCCACGTACAAATAATTTAGAGGTTTTACTCAGCTTTATTTTGAAACCAGAGGGTTCAATTAGTTCAAATAGGTGATCATTATCTAGTAAAATACTTCCTTCAAGTGTGTAGCTATTATAATTAAGTTCGCAAATTTCAGAACGAATTTCCGTCTTTGATGTGTTTATTATAGCCATTGGAAACAGCCATTTTGCATATCCTTTAATACGAATTCCTTTCGGATTAATGATTAAACTGTCGCAAATAAAACTAGCATTTCCATTGGCTACAAATTCAGCTTTTAATAGTATATCATCGTATTGCCATTTATTGGCAATGCGTCCTTTTGTCATTCTTAGCTCAGAACCAATTCGTTCAATACATATATTTTTAAATATTACAATATGTTCTTTATCATCATTATCTATTTTAATGGTTCCTTCACCCGACATTGAATTCATATCATTTTTTGAAGTTCGTGTTACAATGATTGTATGATTTCCTGCCTGAAACGATTCGAGATAAGGCGGGCCGTTAAATGTGTAAATATCGCTTTGGGCAACTTCCGTTCCTTCGGTATAAGCTTTTACCTTCCATGCATATTTAATTCCTGTTTCAAGCTTTAGGGGAAGCGGTTCTGTCCAATTTTGCCTTTGTAATGTAACGGCACTATTTGTTGTATATATCGCTTTTTTAAGCAAAGCATCTTCGGCTAATTCATTAGCTGCCATTTCATATACCCCCAATTGATAAGATATAGATTGTTGATCAATAAGTTTATTGGAGCAAGTCCATTTAAAGTTTTTATCTTCACGTAAACTGAAAGCGTGGCTATCTGGTGGCCATAGTAATTTAATATATCCATCTTCAGGGTAACCATAATAGAACCATTTTGTTTCACTTTGACCTTTGTTACGAAATACTTCCTTGTCATCTTCCTTGTCATCTTCCGTTGAAGCCTTAATGTTGAATGTGTATTTTTTGCCTTGCAGAAGTGTAGGGTACGATGCATCATAGTAGAACGAATTTGTTTTTAATGGTTCCGATTCAAAGATTGGATTCACTTTCCCATTTTGCAGAGCGAGCATTGGATTTTCATTATCATCATTTATCTCATATAAATGAAGCGTGTACGTTGTGGTAGGAGGAACTGATTGCTGCACCTGCCATGAGAAAAATAGTTGCTGCGCGTTTGCTGCTTTTATAACACTAGCATTAGTTGGACTCAATATGAGCGGAGCATCTAATTGACGAATGTGTGCATTAATACAAAACTCATTTGATAACTTTTTGCCGCTGGCATAATCGTAAATTGTAAAACAAAAGGAATAAAAACCCTCTGGTAGGCGACCGTTTTTAATGTATTCATTTGCTGCTGGACCGTAACTTTCAAAATGCTCAGGCTCTATATAGCTTGCTAAATCATCGCCTTTTAAAAGCATTGGGGTAGCTGAATGTATGGTGAGTGGTATGCTTGGTTTTCTATTTAACGAGCTTCTTATTTGTAGTTGACTGCTCTCTATTCTTGTCTTTATATACACATCCCATGAAGGTTCATTTAAATCATTAAAAAGTATATTCAATGTAAGTGCATTCGTACCAATTGCAAAATAGTCAGAAATGTACGCAGATGCAGGTGAAGCTATAGCAGCAGTTACTGTTATAGGTTGAATCTGTGCCTGAACAATGCTTACACTAAATATTAAAAGGCAAATTATTGTTTTCATATTTTGATATTTCTTTATTATTTTCTTGCTTTTATTTTTTACACAGCTGCGGACTTTATTCTTTGACTAAAACACATAACTATAACTCAAAAATCCCCGATACTCATTAGATTTTTTACTTCCGTTTATGTTTACAAAACTTCTCCTGAATATCACGTTACTACTGTATTTTATTGAATGATGTTTATTATATGTGTAGGAGATTCCATTGCGTATAACATGCATTCTGTTATTAATGGTATTTCCAAAATAATTTTCAAGTAAAGACCAGGATAGATTTACTCTCATCTTTTTCTTTATCAAACCTTTTGTAAGTCCAGTTGTTGGACCAATTGACATGCTTGTCATTATCTCTGGTTGCTCATAACGATTGTAGCTAAGCCCACCGTTAATATTCAGGTCGATATTGCTAAGGCCCCCATTCCAGCCCAATGTTGAAGCAATCATATTGGTTCCCATTTGAATACTCTGCGTTGCATTTTCATTTAACGTATTTACTGTTTGTAAGCTAGAGTTGAATGTTACTGTATGCTTGAATTTGTCTTTACCAAAAGTGTAATTACCCATTAAGCTTTTGCAGTCTGTTATTTGAACATATCTAAACGTATCTAAAACGCTTATTGACGTGGGCGCGTTGCTCGCACTAAAATTTGAATAGTTTATACCCAAGGCAAGTTTTTTATTTACATTGTAATTGCAGTTAATAGAACCAATTATACGTTTATTGGTTGTTGGTAAATCTTTGGCTAAATTATTTCTCTGATGACCACCGCTGAGAGATAGGTTTATTTTGCTTTTAAATAAAGTGCGCGTTGTATTTAGTAATATATCTTCTACATCATTCGACATATAGGTTGCACCCAATGACCTATATTCAGGGGCAATTCTTTTGTACGAGATACCAACACTATATTTGTTAGCAGCGTAATTAATAGCTGTATTGAATGCGGAACTCAGTGAAGATGAGATTTTGTTCTTGAAAAATGGAAGCAAATAATTGGCATCTTCAACTAAAGGCATTCGTATGTCACGAGAAAATGCACTCATGGCATATTCACTATTAATGTTAATCTTCTTACTGATTGCATTACGTGAAGCAAGCGATACTATCAAATTTTCTTCTGGCATTAGCATTCCAGCTAACTCGGGCGATAGAGAGTTTGGATCATCAACTGCATGAAAGATTGAAAGATCGGTACTATGCTTATTTCTTCCGGCACTTACTTTTGCAGCGTATCCCCATCGTTCATAACTTAATGTTTTGCTATTAAATACATCTGTATTTTGTTCTGTATTCGCCTTGCTAAATCGCCCGTACATGGCGGAGTATTTTAATAATGCATTCTTTGGCTGGTAATCTATTCCGCCTCCTAAAAATGTAACTCCCGATAAAGTGTACGATGAATATTGTAAATTACGATAACCTATATGAAGACTTAAATCTTTGTACTTCGGACTCGCACCAAACTGATTAAAATCGGGTTTATTAAACGTATTCTGATCATTGCTAAGATAGGCTGATAAAGGCACATCAATTACATTAAACAGCTTCAGGTTTAAATTGGCATTAATAGCCCAGCTATAAGGATCTTGCCGCGCTGCAATACCTTCAACACCATATGCATTCTGGCTTAACATACACGAACCACTTGCTTTTATAGGGCTTTTTCTGTCGAATGTTGTGAAGTCTTGCCCCTTTAGAGTAAAGCAAAGGCACAACATTATTGCTAAGAATCGTATTTTATATTTGAATGTTGTTGGTAAAAACATTTTTTACAGTCATATAAATCCAAAAAAACATATAATTAAAATACTGACAAAAATTATTTTTCGACTGTTTGTAAGGAATACATAATGAGTTAAATATGATTGTGACTATACGATACAAGGGCGTGTTTGATAGAGTGAACTTTCTTGAAAAGCGAGTAATAGTTTATATTATAGGAGTAATTGTTATATATTCTGATTTATGAGTTTATTTTAATTGATACGGCATAATTATACACTTTTTAAATATTATTGAATTTTGTTGAAGAAAAATCGCAGTTGAAATTGATGAAGTAGTATCCTAATGTCCGAAAATGAAAGGTATACCAAGACTTGGCTTTATAACGTTTTAATAAACATGCGTTTCGAGTCTCAACGTCATATTTCAGTATTTAACAATGATATTTGTCCTTAGTGTATAGCAATGCAGATTAAATAATAAAATGAAACTGTTTATAATTTCACAGAATAAATAATTTTTATCAACGACTTAGTTTGGCGTAGTCGTATTTTAGTTTTGCACTATACAAATCTAAAATTATGATAACAGATCGTCAAACAAATTTCGTTTACCTATCAGACCAACTTAAAGAGAAACACCTTTCTTTTTATTACCAATTAACATCTATTCTTAATGAATGCGGCATTGCTTATGATTTGCTTACAAACACTCGTGACATTTGGTGTCGCGACTATATGCCAGTTCAATTTAGTGAGCACGATTTTCTTTGCTATAATTTTGATCCCGATTATTTAAAACCCAAAAAGTATGCTGATAAGCGTACCGATCCTGAATCTGTTTGTAAGTTGATGGGCATTCCTGTGCGAAAATCAAAATTAAAACTTGATGGCGGTAATTTAGTAAAAGGAGAGAATTGTATCATTGTTACTGATAAAATATTTACAGAAAACCTCGGCTTGAGAATGTCTGAAATACGTTTAGTTTCAGAAAAAAAGAAGGCTGAGATGATATTATTTCTTAAAACATTATTTAAAGTTGATACCGTAATTGTGGTTCCTCGCATGCTCAACGATAATTATGGCCATGCCGATGGTATGCTCCGCATATATAATGCTGATACGATTTTGGTAAATGATTATCAGGTGGGTCCATACCAAAGTAACGAGCAGAATAAACGGGTGAAAGAGCTTTTTCAGATTCTCAAATCTAATTTTAAAGAGGTGATTCGTATTCCATTTTTTGAAGTAAATCGTCGCGGTAGGGAAGGCGATTATGTGGCTGATGGCTGCTATATTAATTACCTTCAAGTTGGCAACACAGCTATAATCCCAATCTTCGATATGCCTGAAGACGATAGAGCTCGTGATGTGTTTCGTAAATTATTTAATTCCGTTCGTTGTATTGATAGCCGCGAAATATCAGAATATGGAGGCGTAATAAATTGTGCTACATGGAATATAAAGAGTTAAATCAATGAAATTATCCTTAGCTCTGCTGCGAGGTGGTTTATTGTTTCATTGTATAATCTATTTGTAGTTCATTTAAGCAAAAAATATGGCTCGTATTTGCGACTCTTTGAGCTATAAATATAATGTCAACATTACTCATAATGAGGCATAGAATTATAGATTTTGACCTTGTCGATAGTGAATATTTCTGCAGCTCTATTTGTATCAAACATTCAGAACTTATCTACTTAACAGAAAAATTGAACGAGAAATGGAGAAATATAGAATAAATCCTAAAGTATTGAAAAACAAAAAAGACGCTATGTGATTTTGCTTAACTTAATGACGTTGGTACTCCGCCTAACGGCATTGCGTTTTTTGATGTGTTAGGGATAACAAAGGAATTGTAGACAAAAAATAACCTTTTTATAAAATATGTATACATAATATTATTAAAACCCTATTAATCATGTATATGTAAATAATTTACGTGTCTGTTGATATATCAAAATTTAACAATTATACATCCATGTATAAATTAATGTAAATATGTATATATGACAATAAATTATTTGATTCTGCATATTTGTACACCTAAAATAAGATACTCGCAACTATCAGTCTATCAAAGATATCACGTCGACGTCTGCGATTTAATCTATATGCAAATTCATCGAGATAATTCTGAAGGTACATTCCTTTAATCTTGTGATATATTCCAAGAAAATTTCTTTTCGCATTGCTAATTGCTATGTGTACCCATTTTAATGTTGTGGCAGTTGTT
>JBBRXJ010000026.1:0-39355 GCA_038248505.1 Bacteroidales bacterium | reverse complement strand
TGGTTTATTGGTGAATTTTGGAACAAGTGAGACTGGGTTTGGTGAGATTGATCCTGCAACTGGCGATATTGCTGCTGCAACTAGCGCATCAGCTTCTTCAACTCAGCAAGAAGAAGAAGTACTCACTCAAGAAATTGAAGAGGCTCCTGTTATAGAAAAAAAAAAAGAGCTCGTAAAAAAAACGACTGTGACTGCAAAAAACAAAAAAACAACCGATACCAAAAAAGAAAACACACAAGAAGTCACGCCTAAAGAAACCATTACACAGCCCATAGTTCAAGAAAGAAAGGTGGATAGTAAATCATTATTTCCTGGTAAAACACAAAATGGCGGTTCGTCAAGCGAAGGTATAAATGAAGGAAGTGGCGATCAGGGCGATCCTAACGGAGTGCAAGGCGTAAATAATTACGATGGTAATGGAACGGGAAATGGTGTTGGTTTTGACGTTAATATATCTGGTCGTACGCTAACTGATAAATTGCCTTTGCCAGGTACCAATTACAAAAAAGGTGGTATCGTTATTGTAGAAATTTATGTTGATAAAGACGGTATTGTAAGTCGTGCCAAAGCAGGTGCGCAAGGTTCAACTACCGCTGATCTTGCATTATATAAGCTAGCCGAAGATGCTGCCCGAAAAGCTCATTTTAATGTTGATAAAAATGCTCCGCCGGAACAACGTGGTTTTATTACCTATCACTTTAAGGTAACAGCCAACCAATAACTCCTGTCAGCTGAAGAGCTGCTAGTAGTATAGCAATCAATACAAAAATTCGAATAAACTCAGCTCCCTTTTTTAGTGCCATATGTGATGCTATGTAAGCGCCAAGCATATTTCCAATGGATAAATAAAATCCCCATAAATAATTTATTTGCCCATCATAAATAAATATTGCTAAAGCAAATGGGGTGTAAACCAATACGAATAATAGTTTTAACGCATTGGCTTTTAGTAAATCATAACCACATGCCATGATTAATCCAGCAAGCATAAATAATCCTACCCCTGCTTGTATAAATCCACCATAAATACCAATAGCAAAAAAAAATAAGATTTGTAGTTTCTTGTTTTTCGGTTTAGTCTGTTTAGCTTTGCTCTTTATCCAAATATCGGGCTTGAGTAGAAATAAAAAGAACATAATCACCAATATGATACCAAAGACTTTCTCAAAAATGGCATTCGAAATATAAACAGCAAGCAGTGCGCCTACTATGGAGCCAGCTATAATGGGTGTAGAGAGCCATAGATCGCTACGAAAATCAATGACTTTGTTTTTTTTGAAGAAACTAACACCCACAATACTCTGTAATAATATAGCTATACGATTGGTTCCGTTGGCTATATTTGCAGGAAGACCTGCATACATTAATAAGGGAACCGTAATAAATGAACCACTACCTGCAAGTGTATTTAAAAAACCGGAAATAATTCCTGCACCTATTACTGCTAGTACTATATACCATTCCATAGTAAATTGCTCTGTCTTTTATAAATAAAAAGACCCGAGCTTTTATTACAAAGTCAGGTCTTTTATAGCTGTGTTAAATAAATTGAAATATTAGTATGCGAAAAGAGGGAAGTCTTTCATGGTGGCATTTACCTTGTTACTCACTTTTTTGTAAACGCTCTCATTATTAATATTTGCAAGAACTTCATCAATAAGATCAACCACTAATGGGATGAGATCGTGCTTCACGCCACGAGTTGTTATGGCGGGAGTTCCTACTCTAAATCCTGATGTGGTAAATGGGGTACGAGAGTCAAATGGAACCATATTTTTATTGATGGTAATATCGGCAAGAACTAAAGCATTTTCAGCCATTTTTCCAGTAATCTCAGGATATTTTGTTCGCAAATCAATGAGCATACTATGATTATCAGTACCACCTGAAACCACTTTGTAGCCTTTTGATATGAATGCTTCAGCCATAACTGATGCATTCTTTTTTACTTGTTTAATATACTCGGAATATGAATCAGTAAGCGCCTCTCCGTATGCAATTGCTTTTGATGCAATAACATGTTCTAGCGGTCCGCCTTGAATGCCAGGGAATACGCACATATCGAGAATCTGTGACATCGATTTAATTTCTCCTTTAGGAGTTGTTTTGCCCCATGGGTTAGGGAAGTCTTTACCAAGCATAATCATTCCACCACGAGGCCCACGAAGAGTTTTATGGGTGGTAGTAGTAACGATATGGCAATGTGGGAATGGGTGGTTTAATAATCCTTTTGCAATTAAACCCGCTGGATGTGCAATGTCAGCCATCAATAAAGCACCAATTTTATCGGCAATGGCACGCATTCTGGCATAATCCCAGTCGCGTGAATAGGCTGATGCACCAGCTATAATAAGCTTTGGCTTTTGAGCTAATGCAACTGCTTCCATCTGATCATAATCTACGCGTTCGGTATCTTTATTTAAGCCGTAAGCAACTGGTTTATAAAGTAAACCCGACGAGTTAACAGGTGATCCGTGTGAAAGATGCCCCCCGTGTGATAGATCTAAACCCATAAAAATATCACCAGGTTCAAGTACGGCAAGCATTACCGCTGCATTTGCTTGCGCTCCACTGTGCGGCTGAACGTTTACCCAAGCAGCATTGAAAAGTTTTTTTGCTCGCTCAATAGCTAATGTTTCTATTTCATCAACCACTTGGCATCCGCCATAATATCTTTTGCCAGGTAAGCCTTCGGCATATTTATTCGTTAGGCAGGTTCCCATGGCTTCCATGACCTGATTGCTAACAAAGTTTTCTGATGCAATGAGCTCAATGCCGCTCAACTGGCGATGATTTTCTTTCTTGATTAAATCAAAAATAAGATTGTCTCTATCCATAATTTTGTGAATTGTTTGTTTGATGCCAAAATTAGCTTTTTTAGCAAATATGAATAGATCGCTACCTGTTTTTTGTTAGCTAATTATTAACTGCTTAATTTAATGCTAAACAGATACTTGATACTTTTTATTGAGCAGAGAACTCATACTGCTTAATAGATGTGCCGAGGCAAATGGCTTTGAAATATATGAATCACAACCTGCAGAAATACATGCTTGTCGGTCTTCTACCAGAGCACAGGCTGTTAGTGCAATTATGGGTATTTTAGGATTTAATCGTTTTATTTCTTTTATTGCTTCGTATCCACTAATATCAGGTAATTTAATATCCATGAGAATAATATCAGCTCTTTCATTTCCAGTTGCCATTTCAATAGATTCTTTGCCAAGGGTGGTGTGCTGAATCTTCATATCAAAGAGATCTAGAATCTCCTTAATTAGCAGATAGTTTATCATGTTATCTTCAACAATTAAAACTTTTTTTCCAGCAAGATCATCAAAGTTCATAGGCATTGTTTTATTTGATATAAAACACATTTTAAAAAAGTTTCATAAAACTAGTTTATTTTTTTTCGTTTTTAGGTGAAATTAATCACCTAAAAAAGTGATATATAATACCATTTACTTTTTGGTAAGCTTTTTTAAACATATTTGTGAAACAAGTACATGCCTTTTACTCGTAATAGGTCATTATAAGTACTATTTAAAGCAACTTAAATAATAGTATGACTGAAAAAACCAATACTGATCCATCTTTTTTTAATAATCATCATCTTCTAAAGTCCTTAAGCGAAGAAGAGTTGATATGTATGAAAGAGAATACCCATATTGCTGTTTTTAATAAAGGTGAGACCATTATTAAACAAGGTAACTTGACTACAAGTGCGGTATTTGTTCGTTATGGGGTTGTTAAGCTTTCGTTTGAATATCTATCTAATGAAAATATTTTGGGCTTAATTCCCTTAGGTAACTTCGCTGTACTTTCACTCATCTTGTCAAATAAAAGTCATCAGGTAACCATTACTGCACTTAATAGAGTTGAGGTTGTATTTGTTGATATCCAAGTGTTGCGAGAGCTTGTAGCTAATAACGGCCATTTTGCTCAAGATATAATGACTTATTGTTCGTCTCAGTTTTGGACAACCATTCAGAAGTTATTTTATATCAATAAAAGTAATATACATGGCCGAGTGGCAAAGGTGCTGCTTCACTTGTCTGATAATGTTTTTAGAAGTAAGATTTTTGATATTCTGATATCACGTTACGAATTAGCTCAACTAGCTGGTGTTTCACGCGAAAATGTTATTAAGGTAATGTCTGAAATGAAAGCAGATGGCATTATAAATAGCGACACAAAAATAGTTGAGATTATTAGTCGCGAATCAATTCAAAAACTTGCTGATTGTGGTTGATATTCATTATTATCACTCCTTGATTATCTTTCTCAAGTTTATGTATCGTCTTTTCGTTTCAAATTAGTCCCTATTTCTCCGAGGTCATTTATGGTTTTTTGCCTGCTTTTTGCTAAGTTTACATGGTAAAATGCTGTAAAATGATTGCCTTTGAACGTTTTGAATTGCCTAACGGCCTTAAAATATTGGTGCATACGGATGCATCAACCCCTATTGTAGCCTTTAATCTTTTATACAATGTGGGCGCTCGTGATGAGCATCCTGAAAAAACAGGTTTTGCACATTTATTTGAACATCTGATGTTTGGTGGTACTAAAGCCATTCCCTCTTATGATGAACCTGTTGAGAAATCAGGTGGTGAGAATAATGCTTTTACTAATAATGATATAACGAATTATTATTTAACGCTCCCTAAAGATAATTTGGAAATTGCATTTTGGCTTGAGTCTGATCGAATGAATAAGCTCGATTTTTCTCAGAAAAAACTTGATATTCAAAAAAATGTAGTGATACAGGAATTTAATCAGCGCTATCTCAATCAACCCTATGGCGATTTGTGGTTGTTGCTGCGTCCTTTAATATATAAATCACATCCCTATCAGTGGTGTACTATCGGACGCGATATTTCACATATTCAGTCGGCTAATTTGAAAGATGTCGAGCGCTTTTTTTATGAGCACTATGCGCCTAATAATGCTATTCTCTGTGTGGCTGGTGATGTAACTATTTCTGAAATAAAATCACTTGCCGAGAAATGGTTTGGCACTATACCCCGTCGTGAAATCGCTACACGCCAATGGCAGCCAGAACTTGAACAATCAGAAGCTCGCTTTCTTGAGGTTGAAAGAGAGGTGCCTGCAAATATGATTGTTAAAGTGTATCGTGGGTGCAATGTTGGAAGTCTTGATTATTATCAATTAGATTTACTCTCTGATGTGCTGAGTAATGGTAATTCTTCGCGCTTTTATCAAAAACTAGTGAAAGAGAAAAAGTTGTTTAGTGAGATAGATGCTTATATCACCTCTGAAATTGAAGGGGGATTGTTCGTTATTGTAGGACGATTGCTTGATGGTATAAGTTATGCTGTAGCCGAGGAAGCAATACAGATTGAACTCAATAAAATAATGCTGCAGCCACCGTTTGAGGATGAAGTTCAGAAAGTTAAAAACAAGACGGAGATGTCTCATGTTCTTGAGATGACAGGGGTTTTGCATAAGGCGATGCGTTTATCGTTTTTTGAATTATTAGGTGATGCAAATCGTTTCAATGATGAGATTGATGTGTATCGAAAAATTTCGGCAAATGATTTACAGCAACTTGCTTGCCGTATATTTATTCCTACTAATGCCTCAACACTTTATTATACAGCAAAAAAGGAAACGAAATGACTACAATAGTTCAACCTGAAATAAATGCGGTAGCGCTTGCAAATATTGTAATTCCTCGTTCCGGAACACTTTCAAATGGAATTCCTGTACATATTATTCCTACACAGCATGATGGCTTTGTGCGAATGGAATTGGTTTTTAAAGCGGGGGCTATCTATCATAATCATCCTTTAGTAGCAGGTGTTACAGCGGCTTTGCTTTGCGAGGGTACACGTAAATATACCTCGGCACAGATTGCTGATATTATCGAAAATTGTGGGGCTGTTATACATCATGATACCGAGAAGGATGCTTCAACATTCTGTGTTTATACTCTTCCGGCTTATCTCGATACCATATTACAATTATTCTCAGAAATACTTCAAGAGCCGGCTTTTTCTCAAAATGAAATTGACACACATCTTATAAAAAATAAACAAGAATTTATTATTAACGAAACAACGGTTCGTCGTAAAGCGCGCAATCTCTTTCAGGCTGCCATATATGGTGTTGATCATCCGTATGGGCGCCATGCCCATCTGGAGCATTACGATTCAGTTTATCGTAATCAACTGATTGATTTTCATCGTGATTTTATTCATGCATCAAATTGTATGATATTGCTTACAGGCAATACGAGTGACGATGTGATAAAAATAATTGATAAACACTTGGGTACAAATGAATGGAAAAAACCACTCTTAGCACCACAATTGGACATGACCCCTATGCCATTAATAGGTAAAATGCATTTTGTTGAACAGTTGGGAGCTACCCAAAATGCAATACGCATAGGTAAGATTATGCTCAAACGATCTGCACCCGATTTTAAAGGTGTGTTATTGCTAAATACTCTTTTTGGTGGTTATTTTGGCTCTCGTATTATGAAAAATATTCGCGAAGAAAAGGGATACACGTACGGAATTGGTAGCTTTATGATCACTTTTAATTACTCTGGTTATTTTGCTATTTCATCTGAATTAAAGCCTGAATCAACAAATGATGCCATAGCTGAAATATTTAATGAGATGCGTCGAATACGTGATTCAAAACCAGATATAAAAGAACTTCAATTGGTTAAAAATTATTTCCTGGGTGATATGGTGCGCATGTTTGATGGTCCATTTGCGCTTGCTGATTCATATCGTTCATTGTTTGAACAAGGATTAGATCACAATCATTTTATAGAGTTAATTGCCTGCGTTAAACAAATGGAACCAAACGATATAAAAGCATTGGCCGAAAAATATTTTACTGAAGAGGATATGAAAGTGGTAGTGGCTGGGGTGATGTGAGATGATCCGATATGGCGTTTAAGAGCCGTAACGATATGATAATTTTTTTTAAAAAACACACATATCAAAAGAATAGCGTATTTGTATTTGAAGTGTATTATTAATGAGACTTTAAAATTTTAGCAAATGAAAAGCATTTTAAATTGTATCGCTTTTATTTTTTTAGGAACGATGCTTTATGCGCAAGCACCAGATGCTCCAGTGGTAAGCTCAGTTAGCATTGACCCATTTAACGATTCAGCCACTTTGAAATGGACAATCAGTCCATCTGCAGGGATAACTGAATATTGGATTTTTATTGAAGGTGCAGGTGGTGCCCGTTTTAAAATTGGTACAGTACCTTATACTCGTAATTATTATCGTTTTAAAAGATCGACAATAAAAGAAGAAGGCTTTTCGGTTGAAGCGCATACTGCTACCCAGTATAGTACACAACGTGTTGTTCATACGAGCATGTTACCTAATATACTGTATGATTCTTGTACGAATATTATTAGTCTAAGCTGGGGTGCCTATCAGGGATGGTCGAGTGGGGTAGCAGTATATAAAGTGTTTTCTTATCCCGCGCAAGTATATATGGGAGCGTCAACAAGTGCTAATTTTAGAATTTCAAATATTCTAACATCAGGTAATTATGGCTATTATGTTTTAGCAATTAGTAATGGCACAAATGCCGACTCCTCTTTTTCATATCATGCTCAAAGAAATATATCGGTTGAGAAAGCACCCTCGTATATGAATATTGCCGCAACAGTTAGTAATGGCAAGGTGAATGTGTTATTTGAATTAGATCCGAATGGAAATGTGAGTGAAT
Organism: Bacteroidales bacterium; assembly: GCA_038248505.1. GTDB lineage: Bacteria > Bacteroidota > Bacteroidia > Bacteroidales > JBBRXJ01 > JBBRXJ01. The sequence goes on along the minus strand of JBBRXJ010000026.1, from coordinate 31,630 downwards.
GTGTTTTGCAGTCATCAAAAGAAGCGTCAAAAGATTTTGTTGATAAGTATACAATTACAAAGCCTAATGCTAGCGTATATACATGGGTTGATGATAATTTGGATGCATCAAAAGATCGTATGTATTATCGTATAGTTGCTATGAATGCTTGTAATACTAGTGTTTCTAATTCAAGAGTAGCTAATAACATACTACTAAAAGCGACGAATTTTGAATCAATAAATAAGCTCGATTGGACTGCCTATAAGCCATCTGATACAGCCATTACGTATTCAATTGTTCGAACAAATAAAGATGCTATAGAAACGATTACAGAGAATATTACCTATACTTTATTTAGTGACAATACCGATAGTATTGGTTTTAAAGATTATTTGAGCGATTTTTGTTACTATGTTGAGTCTCCCGAAACGGTTGGCTCAATAAATAATTCACTATCCAATCAAGTGTGTCTTTCTGTTTCTCCTGAAATATTTATGTCAAATGCATTTACCCCTAATGCAGACGGTAAAAACGATTTATTTAAACCAATATTAGAATTTATTCCAGTTACATACGTTTTTATTGTTTATAATAGATGGGGGAATAAGTTGTTTGAAACCAAAGATTTTCTAGCAGGTTGGGATGGTACAATGAATGGCAAACCAGTAGCTGAAGGGGTATATTTATATTCAGTAAATGCGGTGGCAAAGGATGCTAAAACGGTGTATAAAAATGGCACTGTTGTGCTTGTTAAGCCTTAGGGCATAAAATAAGCATCGAAAAAGACGTTAAATTGATTTTTTTTGTTTAATTTGTTACTATTATACGATTAAAAAAATGCTTGAAATGGCGGTTCTCATAAATACAGAAGAGGAGATCTACCAGCGGTTCGAAGATTTAATGCAACATTGTGTGCATTGTGAAAAAGAAGAAGACCGTAAACTGATTCGAGAAGCGTTTGAGTTTGCTAACTTAGCACACCGCGACGTGAAACGTAAGTCAGGAGAACCATATATTATCCATCCTCTATCTGTTGCACGTATTGTTACAGAAGAAATTGGTCTTGGCCCTACCGCCATTATTAGTGCTTTGTTGCATGATGTTGTTGAGGATACCGCATTTACGCTTGATGATATTCGTTCACGTTTTGGCGACAAGATAGCATCTATTGTGGATGGGCTAACGAAAATTTCTGATGTGTTTGATGAGGAGAGTTCACTTCAGGCAGAGAATTTCAGAAAGATGCTTTTATCAATGACAGATGATGTGCGTGTCATCCTCATAAAACTAGCTGATCGTTTACATAATATGCGAACTCTCGATTCGATGCCTCACAATAAGCAGGTAAAAATATCGGGTGAAACGATTTATCTTTTTGCCCCTTTAGCACATCGTTTAGGCTTATATAATATTAAAACTGAATTGGAAGACTTAAGTCTAAAGTATCGCTATCCTAAGATTCATGAGGAACTGCAAAATAAAATTGTAAGCCGAGAAAAGACACGAAGTTTTTATATCAACAATTTTATTGATCCTATAAAACAAAAATTAGATGAATTAAATATTTCCTATGTATTCTCTGAACATCCTGAATCTATATATGGTATATGGTATCGAATGCAAAATGAAAATGTATCGTTTGAAGAAGTGTATGATACTTTAAAAATTGATATTGTTTTTGATCCTCGAATTGACATTCCTGAAAAAAATCAGTGTTGGAATATTTATGCTATTCTTACTGATTTATATATGCCCAAACCTGAGCGAATACGTGACTTTGTGAGTAAGCCTCAAATTAATGGGTTTGAAGCTTTACAATCAACATTTATGGGACCCAATGGTAAATGGGCCGAGTTGCAGATTCAGACTAAACGCATGAATGAAATTGGCCAAAAGGGTTTTGTTGCCTATCGTACCTATGATAAAAAGGGTACTGGTGAGGTGACAGGCGAACTCGATAAATGGATTGAAAAAGTTAAAGAACTGTTACGTAACAATGATAATAGTGCATTGGATTTTCTTGATGATTTTAAATTAAATTTATTTTCATCAGAGATACTTGTTTTTACTCCAAAAGGCCAAATGCGAACTATGCCAATAAACGCCACTGCACTCGATTTTGCTTACGAAATTCATAGTGGTGTTGGAAACAAAGCCCTTGCTGCAAAGGTAAATCATCGTTTGGTTCCATTGAATTACACGCTGAGTAGTGGCGATCAGGTTGAGATTCTTACCTCTGATAAAATGAAGGTGAAGCCCGAATGGATTGACCTTGTAATGACTGCAAAAGCAAAATCAAATATTAAAAAAGCGGTTAAAGTTGATTCTCGTGATTTGATTGCTAAAGGGCGGGAACTATTTGAGAAACGCCTTGCAACTCATAAAACGACTGAAAGCCCTGAGCTTTTTAAGCGCTTATTTCAAACTTTTGATTTGCGCTCTCGCGATGATTTGTTTCGTAAACTGGGTTCTGGTTTTCTTCGTATTGAAGATATGGATAAGATCATTAAAATTAAACCTCGTAGCAAGTTTATTCGTTATTGGGAATTGCAGTTTGCAAAAACAGTACTTAAAAATATTAGAGAGGAGTTGTTAAGTGGTAAAAAACAAGAACTCGTTTTTGATGAGTCAGATGAACCTAAATATAAAATAGCTAATTGTTGTAAACCGATACCGGGTGATGAAGTTATTGGTCACGTTTCGCCTAACGATAAAGTGATTGTGCATAAAGTTAATTGTCCCACAGCAGTGAAACTTTTATCAAGACAGGCAAATCTAGTGGTTCCTGTTAAGTGGATTACGCATAATGCACTCTCTTATTTAGTGCGAATACAAATTCAAGGAATTGAAACGCCTCTTATTTTTGCGTCAATTACAACTGCTATATCAAATGAAATGAAATCAAAAATACGATCTATAAATATGGATAGCCATGATGGTGTTTTTGAAGGTACTCTTGATATGTATGTTCATGATACCAAAGACCTGAATAATCTTATAGCGGTTTTAATGAAAATTAATGGAATAGAATCGGTTAAAAGACTAGAGTATAAGGAGGAGTAAGATTCTTTCTGTTTCTTTATTAGAGTGTAAATAAGAATATTGTTTTAGATTAACGGTCGGAGGGATGAGACTTTGGGGACATCGTGGTTGCGTTTTTATCCCCCGTTACAAACCTTGCCTGTAAGAGCCTAGCTATTCTATCCACTTAGCCTTAGTGATGTATGCCTGCTTGTTGTGTGCTGCCCTTTTTTTTAATTTTAAATCCTCAGTCAAGTATATCTTCTTTTCACCAAAAATGTATCATTGAAAAAATTTTGCAAAAAAAGTTGCAAAAATCAAATTTGTCCGTAAATTTGTCCGTGTTCGTAAAAATATCCGCAACATGATAAATGTTAACCCACATTGCAGATTTAAATTTTATTTTTAGATAAAAACTGGCTAAAACGATGTTTTTAATTTTGTAATTATATGATTTTCAATGTCTTGAATTTTTGATTTCTAAAAAAGTGCGTTTGTGTGGACTGCCAGATTTTTGTGCGATTTATACAATTATGTCAGATATTTGTGGCATGTACATCAAGACAATTCGAAAATATAATAAAGAGGAAAAAACGATAAACAACTATTATCGTTTATGCGAAAGCTATCGAGATGAAAATGGATTTCCTAAACAGCGCATGGTTATAGGTCTTGGAAGATTACTTGATATTCCCAATGTGGACCAAAAGGTTGCTTTTTTAGACCGCATCAATGAATTAGTCAATAATAAATCAACATTGTTTGCCGTTCAAGACTCAGTAGTAGAGCAGATGGCACAGCATTATTATAATGAAATAAAAATAAAAAACAAGATTGACCGACCTGCAGATATTACTAATGGTTATGATTTGGTAAACATGACAACCATACAAAATAAGGACGTTCGTGAGATTGGCTCGGAAGGACTTTTTTTTCAGGCTTTTCAGCAATTAAAAATAAGTCATTATCTCAAAAATCGAGGATGGAGTGATGAACAAATTAATTTAGCTACCACTCACATCATTAGTAGAGCGGTGTATCCAGCATCGGAATATAAAACAGTATCGTGGATTAAAGAGAATTCAGCGATATGCGAATTAACGAAATACGATGTGGCAAAAATAACAAAAGATAAACTTTACGGGATATCAAAAAAATTATATAAGGAAAAGGCAGGATTAGAAAATCATTTATCAAAATGCACCAACGAATTATTTAAATTGGAAGATAAAATTATTTTGTATGAACTTACAAATACTTATTTTGAAGGTCGCATGAAAGACAATAGTTTGGCTTAATTCGGAAGGAGTAAAGAAAAACGTAGTGATGCAAAGCTCATTGTTTTAGCGGTGATTGTTAACGTTGAAGGATTTTTGAAATATTCTGATATTTTCGAAGGCAACACAACCGATAGCGCCACCTTGTAAACAGTTATAAAAAAGCTTAAAGAAAAAGGAGTTTTACCAGTCAAAAGCCCATTATAGTAATGGATGCAGGTATTGCAACAGAAGCAAATATTCAATATTTAAAAGCCGAGAAATACGATTATTTGTGTGTTACTCGTTCTAGCATTAAAGATTATAAAGCTGATACCACAAGCCGTCCGGTACAAATATTTGATAATAAAAAACAGCCTATCGAGTTACTGCATGTTCGTATAGAAAACGATACAGACAATTATCTTTGGGTTAAAAGTCAGGCCAAGGCAAAAAAAGAAAACGGTATGCATGAGTTATTTTCTCAACGTTTTGAAGAAGGACTGCGAGGCATACAAAAAGGCATCACCAGTAAAGGCGGCACAAAGAAAACAATAAAAGTATGGGAACGTATTGGAAGATTAAAAGAACAATATGCAACAGTTCACTGATATTACAACATTACCGTATGCGATAATGGCAGCGGTATATCCACCGAAATCAAATTTGAAAAAACAGACCAGCATAATATTGATGACAAAGCGGGGTTTTATTTTTTACGGACATCGTTGAAAGATAAAGATGAAAAAACACTTTGGACAATTTACAATGCAATAAGAGAAATAGAATATACTTTTAGAGTGCTGAAAACAGATCTCGATTTACGTCCAATTTTTCATAAAACAGAAGATGCATCAATGGCGCATCTTCACTTAGGATTGCTCGCATATTGGCTTGTATCAACCATTCGTTATCAATTAAAACAAAAAGACATTCATCACGATTGGCGGGAAATTGTTCGAATAATGAATACTCAAAAATGTGTTACAACAACCGTAAAAAACAGCAAAAACGAAACAATACAAATTAGACAATGCAGTGAGCCATCAGAACAAGTCAAACAAATATATTTCAAACTCAAATACAACCATGTTCCTCTTATCCGAAAAAAATCTGTGTGGCACACTGATGATAAATTAAAAAACACAAAGTCTAATTATCAGTATGTTATGGATGAATAGCTGCAATGTGGGTCAAGGTTTAAAATTAAAAATGGATGCAGATATTAATCAACTCATTGAAAACTCTGAAAAATCAACTGTTGGCGACTTTGTTGTTTGGGGTTTAGACACATTGCACAACCGACTAATTGAAAAACATAATGAAACGTTTTGGATTGCAGCAGATTCTATTTCAATTGGTGGAATAGAACATTTTCAATACAAGAAAGTCGAGCATACCAAGAAACCCATTGTTTCTCAATTTGACATTTTGATAGAACAAGGAATTATCACACTTGACCATTTAATAAAAAGGAAATCAACAGGAAGCGTTGTCGAAAAAGGACATATTTTTAAAATAAAACCCAATGCGTTAGATTTACTGTTTCCTCCAAGTCGGTCGTATTCCCTTTTGGCAATTTAGCATTAACTTCTTAGTTTTTTGGGAGCTTCAATCATGCTGTAACATTCATTGGAGAAGTTTTCAGGGTTGCACTCAACTCCTTAATAGAATCATTTTTTTAATTCATATCCTACAGGGTATAAACTCATTCTAATATAATGCTCGAAGCTAAAATAGGTATTTGCGATGCGTTGTAACTCATCAGTAGTAATGGTTTCAATCCACTGGTAATAGCGGGTGAAATGCGAATAATCATCATCCATTTTTACTACATCATTTATTTGGGTAACCCAATAATTGTTTTGCATGATATTTTTTTCATAGCCTCTTTTAAGTAATTCTATTTCTTTTTGAATCTGATCAGCACTCACACCTTCTTTTTGTATCTTTTTAAATTCATCTATTGCAGCCGTAGTTAGCTTATTGGCATTGTCGGGTGAACATGGAATAACTACTTGAAAATATGCAATTGATTTTGGGATTTTTGTTAAATTCATACTTACACCAAAACCATACACTCCGCTCATTTCTTCTCGTAGCTTATCAATATAGATTCGGTCGAGAATGTTTTTAAGCGATTTTATTAAGAATAGATCTTGTTTGTTAAAGGTCGTTGCCATATCTGTATAAAGCAGTACAAATGTTTTTGGGTCTTTTCCTTTAAAGATATTCTCATCGATAATCCCTTTAGGCGCTCGTATTCCTACGTCTTTTGCATATTCTTTTCTGTTGTTTGCCGGAAGACTTCCTAAATATATTTCTAGCAATGTTTTTATGGTATCAACGCTAAATGATCCTACAAGTGTGAATGTGAAATCGCTAGCATCGCTAAAGCGATCTTTATACATTGCCATAATTCTATCCAAGCGCACTTTGTTTAGATCATCTTCGCTTTGTAAAATACTTGGTGCAAGCGGATGATTATCTGTTTTGCGTTTTTCTGTTTCATTGAAAAAGAAATTTACTGGATCAGATAACTGGTTTTTTACTTGTGCTTTTGCCTTGTTAATGTAGGATTGGAAGGCTATTTCATCCATCCGTGGCTGAGTAAATGATAAATAGGTGAGTTGTAACATGGTCTCAATATCTTTCTTTGAAGAGTTACCTATAAAACCCTCAGATAAATTTTCAACTACAGGATTGAGTTTAACTATTTTTCCTGCGAGCATTTTCTCCAGATCGGATTTGCTGAATAGAGCAATACCACTTTCACTAATATATCCATTAATGTTTCGTGCGGATTGAAAATCTTCCTTTGGATAGATGCTATATCCTCCCGGACTATAGGCTCTTAAAACAATTTCATCATTTTTAAAATTGGTTGGTTTTAATAGTACCCTTACGCCATTGGATAGTTTAATTTCTGTAATTCCTATGCTATCTATTTGGTTGGTAGAAATTATTTTTCCTGCTAGCGGCTTCTTTTCCATTAGTATATTGCTAATACTATTTTCAGTATATGCAGTGGGTTGTGTTGTATTAACCTTAATTATTAATGCATCTATCTCTTTATTTTCAAGGGGTTTTATCTCTTTTTTCTCAATTCCTTGAACGATTATAATTTGATTATTTTCGGTGATTAATGATTTGGCTAAATCATTAATTTCATTAAGAGTCATGGTATTTAAGTGCTTTTGTGCAAATGTGTATGTGTATTCGATGCCAGGAATGGCTACGTTTTCAAGAAAGTTTCTTCTATATAAGGTTACTAATTTATTTGATTCGTTTTTATCTTTTTCGTTAAAACTCTTTTCAATACTGCTCCACATTTTCTTTTTGTAACGATTAAGTTCTACTTCTGTAAAACCATGTATCTTAACACGTCGTGCTTCTTCAAGTAAGGATTCTAATCCTCTTTCAGCACCATTTTCTGAAACCAATGCCCCTAATTTAAATGCATTTTTTGTATTTGTCCATAAGCCATCAAAATCACATACCGCATCAAGGAATGGTGGGTTGGCCTGTTGTTTGATATCAGACAGGCGATCACTGAGCATGCCTGTAATTAGGCTTATGAGGAACTCTCTTCTGTAGTCTAATTCCGATTTAATGTCTTCAATATTTTTTTTAAAAAAAATACTCACACCCATGTATGGGTTTTCTTTGTCAGAAACGGATGCTATCAATGGCTTATCGTTATCAGGAATAGGAAATGATTCTTTTCTTCGGGGATTTTTATTTGGTTTAATACTACCAAAATCGCGAATTATTTTTTGCTCAATTGAATCGGGATTAATATCTCCAACAACAATGAAAGCCATTAATTCAGGACGATACCAATCGCGATAAAATTTCATAATAGTTTCTCGACTTGCTACTTCAATAATTTCTTTCGTTCCAATAGGAATGCGATTTGCATATTTTGATCCATTGAACATTACGGGTAAATATTTGTCGGACATTCTTTGGTCAGCACCTCTACCAAGACGCCATTCTTCCATAATTACACCGCGCTCCTTTTCTATTTCAATTGAGTCAAAAGTAACGGCATGTGCCCAGTCATTCATTATTTGAATACCCTTGTTTAAAAACTTTGCTGAATCACTAGGTATTGTGAGCATATATACGGTTTCATCAAAGGAGGTATAGCCATTAATTTCAGGCCCAAAATTGGCACCTATACTTTGTAAATAATGAACCAGATCATTTTTGGGAAAGTTCTTTGTGCCATTAAAACACATATGCTCTACAAAATGAGCAAGTCCTCTTTGATTCTCATCTTCCAATACAGAGCCTGCTTTTACTACTAATTGAAGCTCAACGCGTTTCTCTGGTTTTATGTTTCGCTGAATGTAATAGGTCATCCCATTACTTAGTTTGCCAATTCTTAATTTGGGATCAATTGGTAAGGTTTTATTTAATTCAGCATTTTGTGATGAAAGGCTGAGTGTGTTTAAAATTAAAGCAAATATTAGGATGCTGCTATTCGGTATCATCTTCATTTTATAGTAGGTTTTTACAAGAATATATTATTTTAAACATTTGTTCAAGTAGCATGAAGGTTTCATAGCTTATTTTTGCTTGATGATTATTATTATATGTTCACATCATCATCAATATCATCGTCTTTTGATTTTTTTCGTTTCTCTTTTCCTTCAACAACAATTACAATTTCGCCTCTAATGTTTCTGCTTTTATAAAGTTGAAGTAGTTCAGTAAGGCTGCCACGTTGAATTTCTTCATACATTTTAGTAAGTTCGCGTGCAACACAAGCGCGACGTTCTGCTCCAAAATATTGAATAAAATCTTCTAAACTTCGAAGGAGGCGGTGAGGCGATTCGTAAAATATCATGGTGCGAGATTCCTCGGCAAGTTCTTTTAAACGTGTTTGTCGGCCTTTTTTAAGAGGAAGGAATCCTTCAAATGTAAAACGATCAGATGCCAAACCAGAGCATGCAAGTGCTGGTATTAAAGCTGTTGCGCCAGGAAGGCACTCTATCGGCACCCCTTTTTCAACACATGAACGTACCAACAAAAAACCAGGGTCTGAAATTGATGGTGTGCCTGCGTCTGAAACTAATACAATGTTTTCTCCGCTAAGTATTCTATCCGTAATTTGTTCAACACTACGGTGCTCATTGAATTTATGGTGTGATGTGAGTGTTCCTTTTATTTGGTAATGATCAAGCAAATGCCGAGTGGTTCGTGTATCTTCGGCAAGAATCATATTTGCTGATTTTAGAATATCGAGAGCACGAATGGTAATATCCCCTAAATTACCTATGGGCGTTGGTACTAAATAAAGTTTAGACATATTATTATGATTGATACTTACGCTTTAATAGATCAAAAAATGTTCCAGCGGTTTCGTTTTTTTCATCCCAACTAAAGTTTTCATCGATATAAGCGCGAGCTTCGTAATAGCTTTCAATTTTATTTAAACGGTTTATGGTATCTGTAAATAAATCCTGACGACCGCCAAATAGCTCTTTGGTGTAGGTAAAGCGATCGTTAATACCTATGGCTTTTAGTAAATCTCCAACGGCTTTTGATTGCATTTTACTTGAAATATCATTTCCGGTTTTATTGCTTAAATTATCTGCTATTGATTTACGATGGTCTTCATATTTTTCAGCAACAATCTTTTTTGATGTTTTTATGTCTTGTTTTATCTCTTCTAGACCCGGATTTCCTGCTTTGGGAGTTGGAGGAGTAATTGGTGAAATGACTGGCTGCGGAATGCTTGTTTTTTTTATGATGGTTTTTTCTTCAATATGTTCTGGCTTTGTGATTGTATTAGCTGTGGGGTTACCTGTTTGTAGGTTTCTCAAATGTTGATATAAATCACGCATCTTTTGTAATGCTATATCTAACTCAATTGTAGGAATTTCCATATCATATTCACTAAAATAATCTATTACATCGCGCAGTTCATTTAAATCCTGAACGATCATTTCAATTCTTTTCTTGTTGTCCATATCTCTTTTACCTATTTTTGTGTAAATATACGTTTTTATTTATTTATGTCAATTAAAGTGCTTTAACATGTTTATAGAGAGTAATCTAAAGGACGTTCATCGCTCGGGATGGATTGAGATTATAAGTGGTTCCATGTTTAGTGGTAAAACGGAGGAGTTAATTCGTCGGCTGCGGCGTGCAACCATTGCTCATCAGAATGTTTTGGTTTTTAAACCAGCTTTTGATGATCGTTTTTCAAATGATCATGTGGTGTCGCATAATGAGAACGCATTAAAATCAATTCAAGTTGCATCATCAGTTGAAATTTTTAAACAAGCCCAAAATGCCGATGTTATTGGTATAGATGAAGCACAGTTTTTTGATGATGGTATTGTTGATGTCTGTAACCAGTTGGCCAATAAAGGTACACGAATTATTGTTTCTGGACTTGACTTAGACTTTAGAGGGGATTCTTTTGGACCTATGCCCAAATTACTTGCCATTGCCGAATTTGTTACAAAAGTACATGCTATATGTATTGGTTGCGGAGATTTGGCACATTATTCACATCGTACAACAATCTCAACCGAGCAAGTTCTTATTGGAGCAAAGGAAGCGTATGAGCCTTTATGTAGAAGATGCTTTGGAGAACGGAGGAAATAATAAATAGTGAATTCTAAATGTTGAATGATGCTTATCGTTATTTCTATAATATAAAATTCACTATTTACCATTTAATATTTTCATTTTACATTCCAACTTGCTTCATCACTTTAAACTCAACTCTGCGGTTTTTAGCACGGCCTTCTTCTGTTGTATTGGGTGCTATGGGTTGGTCAAATGCATAGCCTTTATAAAGCATTCTTTCAGTTGAAACGCCTTTGCTTGTTAAATAATCAACAACACTTTTTGCGCGGTTTTCTGATAGTTTTAAATTGAAGTCACGATTACCGACGTTATCGGTATGGCCTGAAATTTCCATACTTAAACCTGGATTGTCATTAAAAAATTCAACTAAACGATCAAGAGCTGGATAACTCTCTGCTTTTAATGTTGCTTTACCAAATTCGAAAAATATATTACTAAATGACACCTTTGCTCCAACTTTCAAAATGCTTAATGCGAGGTTTCGGAGCACGGTGTCGTTCATTGCTTCTTTTGGTGTTATTTTTAATTCAGTGGAAAAGAGCATGTACTGTTGTTTATTTATCTCAGCAATAATTTCTTTATCTCTTGGTAGTGTTAGGCGATAATGCCCATTTGCTGTAATTGAATCTATAATTTGATTAGAGCTTTTTTCAATAAAAAAGATCTTTGCTTCTAGTGCAGTTTTTGATTCTAAATCAGTAACTTTTCCAACAAGGTCAAACCAAGAAGTATTCATATACATTTTAATGATTGTGTCTTTCAAACTAGGACGCATTTCAATATATATAGAATCGTAACGTGCTTTATTCGCACTAAATGAATATTTCCTGCCTTGTTCAAGATTTATATCTATTGTGTTTTTTTCGTTTGTATTGAGATTCTGAATTTCTTTACTACGTTTCACCTCAAATATTTTTATTGAAACATTCTGTATTGGTTTTTTGGTACGCTTGTCAAATAAATTAATTTTTAATTTATAGGCAGATCGTAAGCGTTGTACTTCGTAAATATTGTCACAACATAAGGTCTGAGGATCTCTATTTGATGAAACAAATCCAGTAAAATTATAAGGATCGGATTTTTGATAATAGTAATATTCATCATAAGAGCTGTTTATTGGATAGCCTAAGTTTACAATAGAATCAAAACTTTTTAAAGGATCTCCAACACTTTTGAAAATATCGAAATTGCCAAGACCAGCATGCATATCTGATGCAAAGAATAAAGTTTTATTGGCCATATCATACATCGGTGATATTTCATTGCCAATAGTGTTTAATTTTGAAAGTGGTTTTGCTTCTTCTGTTCCATTTTCAGCATCCATTATGCTATAGAATAAATCGTAGCCTTTACTTGTGTCGCGATTTGATGAGAAAATCATTATTTCTTTACCTCCGATATTAAGAAGGGTGGGGTCTTTGGAGCTTGATTTCGATGCATTTACTGCTTCTGGCATTTCCTCTAAATCAACCGAACCTCCAGGGAAATACTCGGCAAAATATATCTGACAAGTACCTTTGGGCTTTTTATCACAAATGGTAGCATACATCCATTTTTTGTTGGTTGAAAAAACGGGTGGTAGATAATTTGATGACATGCTATAAATTAGATTTTCAACAATGAAGCCTTGGCTCCACGTTTCATTTGAGTCTCTTGTCGTTTTGTAAAGACGGTCAATAAAATAATGATCGTATTTTCCTTTAACATCTTTTACATTTGTACTACGTTCTTTGAAAATTTTAACACTCGTTGTACACCATAAAGTATCGCCTAATAAGTATGCACCATAGGTCGATGGATTTTCATTTCGATCAATAATGATGGGGCGTGTGGTATAATTTTGTTTTTTCAGTTTAAGCGATGGTGCTTTTGTTGCGGCCATGCTTTTTGCTTTTGCTTTTTCAGTAAATGCTGGGTATTTGCTTCCATAAAGGTTTACAAAGAAATCAAAGCTGAGAGCTGCATCAGCATATTTTTGATTGGTCATTTGCATCTCTCCAAGCCAAAATAGGGATAGTGGATATGTATCTTTATCTGTGAGAGAAACTTTTTTATACCATCCTTCGGCTTTAATGTATTCGCGTGATTGGCGGCATGCCTCAGCTAATTTCCATATTAATTCATAATCGCTTTTATTGAAGCGTTGCTTGGCTGCCATTTCTAAAAAGTAAATGGATTCAAAATACATTCTGCCTTGGTAGAGATCGTAACCCAATTGCTTGTAGTCGGTGGTAGTTAGGTCTTCTGAAACACCAATAATATCTTGTGAATTGCTGATGATACTATTTGATAGTATAAAAATTGTAATAATTATTTTAAAGATATTTTTCATGATATGGAAATCTGTTAGTATTTATTTCTGGGGTTAGCTTCTAAGTCTGCGCTCTCGCGCATGGATGACGAGTATATAAGTGAAAATTCAAATGCTCCTGATGTTTTGCTTAAGCTTTGTACGCGTGATACGAAATCGGAACTGACTGTAAATTGAAAATCTTGTATGTCAATACCAGCACTAAATATAAGGCCTCTATCGCTATGTCTATACCATGCACCCATACGAAGATTGTTTTTGCTTTCTCCTAATTTGTATATTACGGATGTTCCTTCTGATATTTCACGCGATTTATTATGAACCATTACAATCATATTGGGCATCATGCTTATCACTTCAGATACTTTAAATCGGGTACCTCCATGAAAAACTATTCGGCTAGGCATGCGTTCATCAAAGCCTAAAAACTTTTCTTTAGGCCTATTTATATGAGTTGCAGCAGCACCTGCAAATATTGCAATATTGGGTTTGGGTTTTGAGAAGAAAAATAAACCTCCATTCATATCTAAATTGGTGGTTTGTTGTGCTGCAAATTGCTCATTATTATCTTGTGTTTCAATGTATCCTAATTGGTCATTCCATTGTGAAGGGTATGAGAAGCCATTTGGATCGCTTACTCTCTGCATCATTCCCACTTGTAAACCAGCATTAATAAAAGTGCTTTTAACTTTTGATAAACATAAATGATAAGCCGCTGAGCCAAGCATATTCATTGATTGTATTTTGCCTCTATCAACATTATCAACAACTGCAGCAAAGCCTACTGCAAAAACGTTGGGTTGTGTTTTAATACGAGCCACTTTCATATCGGTTGATGCAGCGTAAGTGCTGTAAGGTATTAATCCATTGTTTTGATTTCGATAATTCAAAACAACTTGAAAGTCATTTCGAGCAAAACCAGTGAGAGCTGGGTTAAGCAACATAGATGCAGAATAGAATTGCGAGAAATGAACATCTTGCGCTTTGAGTATCCCTGAACACGAGAGATAAATCAATAGTAATAAAGTTAATGTTTTTTTCATGATATGGTTTATCTGAAGATGCTAATTATTCCTTTGTATTCATTTGTACCATCGGTTAAATCTACAGCTTTTAATGTATACCCGAAGGTCTGACTATGTTGAATAACACCACGGTGACTTCCATCCCAACCTTTACCCATTTCATTGGTTTCAAATACCAGTTCGCCCCAGCGATTGTATACTTTAAAAACTATTGACTTGATGCCGAGCGTCTCAACATAACAAGTGTCGTTTGTATTATCGCCATTAGGTGTGAAAGCCTCTGGTACGAATACTTGAAAGTCTCTAACCAGAACATATATACTGTCTGTATTTTTGCAATTGAATTCTGTAATAGCTTCAACATAGAAAAGCATATCTACGTCAGGCATAAGAGCAGGACTAGCAAGGTTAGCATCGCCCTCAATATACTCAGCGGGTGTCCATCGATAGGATGTGCCCCCCGAGGCATTTACATGGACTGTTCCGCCCTTAAACACAAAGGTGTCAATACCTGCTTCTGCTGTGGGGAGTGGTCTTATAAAAACGTGAATGGTATCATAAACGGTATCATTTCGAACGATATCAAGCACTCTTACATAATAATCGGAATTTGTATTTGGGGAAACCTTTATGTTTGCGTTTGTTCTATTTGTACCAGCAGGAGATGACCACCATAAGTAATTAAAAGTGCCAGAGCCTTCGCTAACATTTGCCGTAAGTGTGAGCGAATCTTTTAGGCAAACTTGTGCATTATTATTTATTGGATTATCTGAATTAATAACAACTACTGCGGGTCTCTCAACGCTTATTGTAACAGTGTCTCTATCAATACAGCCTACATTATCTGTTACCTTTAATGTAAATGTTTGTTGTGCATTTAGTGCTGTGGTTAATGGTTTCGCTGTATTTTGATTGCTGACCATACTAGCGGGAGCCCATAAAAAGGAATATGGACTATGGCCTCCTGTAGCACTTCCATTTAGGTGACCTATCGTGGTCTCAGCAATAGTACTGTCGTTGCCTGCATTAGCAATTGGGAGGGAATAAATTTGTATGCCAACACTATTGGTATCGGTACAATTATTTGCATTGGTAACGGTTATATAGGCACGATTTGAGCTTGGAGGTGTTAGGCTTATTGAGTTCTGAGTGCTTCCATTATGCCAAAGATACGTTCCACCACCACTAGCATACATATTAACCGAGGCATCTAAGCAAATGGAGGTATCTCTACCTGCGTTTGCTGTTGGCTTGCTATAAGCATTTACAGAAACAGAATCAATGTCTGTATTAAAACCATCATTAATGGTTACATAATACTTCGTATTAATTGCAGGTTTAAGTGTGTCTGCTCTTTGTGTTGAGCTATAGCCAGCCGGTTTTGAACTCCAAATATAAGTGTAGGTGCCTGAGCCACCGCTTGGCAAAGCTGAGATAATGAGGCTGTCGCCAGAGCATATACCTGCTTTGTTACTTATTGCATCTGTACTCAAAACGCCACCTGTGACTGTTATCGTTACCTGATCGCTATTTTTGCAATGCGTTGTGTTATGCTCAACAAGTAAGGTGTACACTATGGTCTTATGCAATTTAATACTAAGAGGATCTTGTATCGCTGATGAATTAAGCGAGTCAGCAGGTGACCATAGATAGCTAACGTTACTTGCTGTTGCATTTAATAATACTTGCGTATTGTATAATATGCTAGTATCCTTACCTGCATTAACAATTGGAAGAGGATTAATATTTACTATGACGGTATCTTTATCAGAACAGGAGAAACTATTTGTAACAGTAAGTGTATAGTCTGTAGTTGCACTTGGCGTTGTTTGTATGGTTTGACTCGTTTGTCCAGTACTCCAATTATAATTTCCTATACCAGTTGCGGTAAGTGTAACTTGTGTGCCATTACAGACTGTTTGGTCTATTCCTGCCCCTGCGTTTGGGCGAGGATTTACTGTTACATAAACACTAGCCGTATCTTTACAGGTATATGAATTGGTAACTCTTAAAATATAATTTGTTCCAATGTTCGGATTAACTTTTATAGTAGCAGTAGTTGCACTATTGCTCCATAAATAATTTCCAACCCCAGTACCAGTAATACTTGCAGTATCGCCAAGGCAAATCACTTTGTTTACACCTGCTGCTGCTACAGGATTGGCTACAACCGTAACATGTGCATGATCTTGAGTTTGACACCCATTTGGGTCGGTTATTGTAACAGCATAATCATCAGAAGCTAATGGTATAACACTAATGGTTTTGGTTGTAGCAGATGCTGCATTTGTGCTCCATTTAAAACTAACGCCAGTAGATGCTCTAAGATAGGCCGGAGTACCGTAACAAACGGTTGTGTCGGTAAGTACGGTTACAATATCTTTTGCAACAACAACAATACTATCTAGATTTGTTGATATTTCACCAGAGGATGCACGAACACGTATATAGTATTTTCCAATTGAAAGGCTATTGGGGAAGCTACTGTTAATAGGACTTAATAAACTAGATCCTACATTAAGTGGTGTTGCAGAGAAGCTCTTGCTATTTAAATTAGAAAGTTCGGCTGTGTATGTTGGTGTACCTGCAACACTGGCTGTATAAGCTATGTTTACACCTGTAGTTTGGCCTTGACAAATGGTATGTTGAGAAAGTGAATTTATGGTTATGATACCTGAACATGCAGTTATTCTTAAAAAAGCTGAGTTCATTATTGTAGGACAATCGTCTACATTGGGACCAATGGTGTAAATGCTTACCCATATTGAGTCGCCTGTTGTTAATAAACCTGTGTATGTATCTGTAGTTCCAACGCTATCGTGGTTAACAAGCCATTTGAATCTTAAGGTACTTGCCGGATTTGACACATTGGCGACAAATGTTTTTATGCCAAAATCGCATAAACTTCCACTACTAATACCAATTGAAACATCAGTACTTGTAGGCCCACCATTAATATTAACCGATGAATTGAAGGCATCAAAAACAATACGATTGGTTGCTGTTATAGCTTCGAATACTAATTTATAATTGCCTGCGACAACATTTGGAAAATTATATTTTGCATTCATCCATGTAGTATCTGTAGTCCCAGCTACTATTATCAAAGGAGAAACTCCTGTTAGGGCAAGAGTTGTTTGATTCTCTAACCAAATTTTGTAATTACATACTTGTGCTGGTGTGAAATTTCCACTTCGGTACCATACAGATATCCATTCAGAAGTTGTTGTTCCAGATAATGCGAACTGTGCCGTTCGTAACCAGTTTGGTGATCCTATGCTTAGTCCTGATGCGTTTTGCCCCGACTCGCAGGCTCTGTTTCCTTCAAGAATGGACTTGCATGTACCATTTAATGTTAAGTTTGATTTGCTTGTAAAAGTGGCGCCAGCCCAACAAACAGGTTTTGACGTTGTTGTTTCAAAGCTTTGATAATGTTGTGCATAAATATTGCTTAATAGACTTATGAAAAAGACTAAAAATAGAATCTCTTTACTTTTCATTTGCTTAGGTTTAGGGTTAAAAGATAGTAATTTTTTTTTAACTGACAATTAATTGTTTTTTATCAGTTTGTACCAATAGTGGTTAGCTAGTCTTAAATGCTTAATTATACAAGAAAACTAGCCTCTTATATTTTAGTGATTCATTTAATGTTCAAAAATAGGTCATTTGCTATTCTTGTTTAAGAGATTGCCTAAGGATGTGTTTGCCGATGTTAAGCGCAGGGTCTATTTGCAGTGAATTTTGTAAAAAACTCGCGGCCATAAAGCGAATTCATTTTTTATCACCTTTTTGTAAATACTTTAAAAGCTATAAAAAAGAACAAACGACAATCTCAAAATTTGCTCTGTCTTATCTGCTAATTATAGATATTTCAACACATTACATCTGTTTATTAAAATTCATTCAAACATCCGCTACAGATACAATTTTTATATGCAATTTTGAATTCCTAAAAACCCCCAATAGGCTTAGTAATTAATTGAATTATAAACACTAACATAAAAACTTTTTTCATGGATCGTCAGATTATCTTTTCAATGGTAAATGTTACCAAAACACTAAATACTAACAAGACCATTCTCAAAGACATTTATTTGTCATTTTACTACGGAGCAAAAATTGGTATTTTGGGTCTTAATGGCTCTGGAAAGTCCACCTTGCTTAAAATTATTGCAGGTATTGAAACCGAATATCAGGGTGATGTTGTGTTTTCACCAGGCTATGGGGTAGGTATGCTGGAGCAGGAGCCTAAGTTAGATGAGAATAAAACGGTAATTGAAATTATTCGTGAAGGTGTTCAAAAATATATGGATATTTTGAATGATTATGATGCCGTGAATAATAAGTTTGCAGAGCCCATGACGGATGACGAAATGACCAAACTTTGTGACAGACAAGCTGCATTAACGGAGCAGATTGAACAGTATGATTTATGGAATTTGGATAATCGTTTAGAGCAATCCATGGCATCATTGAATTGTCCTGAAAGTGATACTCCGATCAAAGTATTATCTGGCGGAGAACGCCGCCGTGTCGCTCTCTGCAGACTACTTTTACAGGAACCTGAAATTTTATTACTTGATGAGCCTACCAACCATTTAGATGCTGAAACCATTCTCTGGCTTGAGATGCACTTGAAGCAATATAAAGGTACCGTTATTGCTGTAACGCATGATCGTTACTTCTTAGATAATGTGGCTGGTTGGATTTTAGAGCTTGACCGTGGCGAGGGAATTCCATATCAAGGCAATTATACCTCTTGGTTAGAGCAGAAAACAACACGTATGGCGCAAGAAGAAAAAGTGGAAAGCCGTCGTAAAAAGAGTTTAGATCGCGAGTTAGAATGGGTTCGCCAAGGTGCTAAAGGTCGTCAAGCTAAAGGTAAAGCTCGTTTACAAAATTATGAAAAAATGTTAAATGAAGATACCAAACAAAAGGAAGACAAGCTTGAAATTTTTATTCCAGCTGGCCCACGACTAGGTAATGACGTAATTATTGCTGAAGGTCTTTCAAAAGGATTTGGTGAACGTCAATTAATTGAAAATTTTAATTTCAGTTTACCTCCAGCCGGAGTGGTAGGTATTATTGGTCCAAACGGTGCTGGTAAAACTACACTTTTCCGTATGATAATGGGAGAGGAGAAAGCCGATGCCGGTACATTCCGAATAGGTGAAACCGTGGTCTTGGGTTATGCCGATCAGGTGCATAAAGAAATTGATCCTGAAAAAAGTGTTTTTGATGTTGTTTCGGGCGGTACTGAAAATATTATGGTTTGCGGAAAGCCTGTAAATGCTCGTGCATATATTGGTCGATTTAATTTTAGCGGTGCTGATCAGAGTAAAAAATGTAGCGTTTTATCAGGCGGTGAACGTAATCGTTTACATCTAGCGCTTACTTTAAAAGCTGGAGCTAACGTGCTTTTGCTCGATGAGCCTACCAATGATCTTGACGTTAATACCCTTCGTGCACTTGAAGAAGGTATTGAGAATTTTGCCGGTTGTGCCGTAATTATTTCACATGACCGTTGGTTTCTTGACCGTGTATGTACCCATATCATTGCTTTTGAAGGCGATGCTAAAGTGGTTTATTTTGAAGGTGGTTTTTCTGAGTATGAAGAGAATCGTAAAAAGAGAATGGGTAATGTTGAACCCAAACGTTTTCGATATAAGAAATTAGCGATTATTTAGATTTTTGATCCGTCGAGGCGGAGATGAAGAGATGAGCCAATTCATTCATTACCGATCACTCATCCTTAGTCACTAAAATATGGATAGGCAACAATTATATAAACAAGCTATAGATCTTAAAGATATTGAGATTGATGATGCGCTCGCACTTTATGAAAAGGCGCCTTTGCATGAATTAATGCTTGTAGCGGATACTATTCGGAGAAAATTACATCCGGAAAATAAAGTAGGATGGATCATTGATCGTAATGTAAATATTACAAATGTTTGTATTTCGCAATGTAAATTTTGTAATTTTTGCCGCGTATCAAAAGATGATGATTCATATATTACATCGCTTGAATTGTATAGGGAGAAGATTAAGGAAACCCTTGCTCTTGGTGGTGAGCAACTTTTATTGCAAGGAGGACTTCATCCGCAATTAGGTATTGAATATTATGAGGAATTGTTTAACAATCTTAAAAAAGAATTTCCCAAATTAAAACTCCATGCACTTGGTCCGCCCGAAGTGGTTTACCTAGCTAAAAAAGCAGGCTTGTCATACGGTGATGTTATTCGCCGATTGATTGATGCTGGGCTCGATTCGCTTCCTGGTGCAGGTGCCGAAATTCTTTCTGATAGAGTACGAAGCGAAATATCACCTGCCAAGGCAAATACTGCTGAGTGGCTAAACGCTATGCACGCGGCGCATGTAGCTAATATCCCTACATCTGCTACCATGATGTTTGGCCATATTGAAACCGAAAGAGAACGTATGGAACATCTTCTCCTAATTAGAAATTTACAAAATAAAAAGCCCGAAGGAACCTATGGATTTCTCTCTTTTATTCCATGGCCTTTTCAAGATTCAGGTACCGTCCTTAAAGAAAAGAAAGGCGTTTTATCGCAAATTACAGCTCTTGATTATATTCGCTTGATTTCAATAAGTCGAATACTTTTAAATAATATTTCAAACATACAAGCCTCGTGGCTGACTGTTGGCGCAGAAACCGCAAGTTTGTGCTTACACGCAGGAGCAAATGATATGGGTTCAATAATGATTGAGGAAAATGTGGTGTCGTCGGCTGGAGCTAACAATGTGATGAATGCCGATGATATACGCAATATTATTATTCGAGCCGGCTATTCGCCTTATCATCGTAATCAAAGGTTTGAAGATACCTTAGGTTTTTAAAACAGAAAGTAAAAACATCAAAAATAGAAAGGGCAAATAGATAAGTACGTCTTATATTATTTGCCCTTTATGCATCAAATATATTTTTTATTTGATAATAATTTTACGAGATATCACCTGTGATGCATTGCTTATGTTCACAATATAAATACCAGACTTTAATTCTATTTCAGTTTTTCCGTTTACCTCAGTATTTAAAATTGTACGACCAGTAATATCAAGAATCTGTATTAATGACGATTCGTTTGTGTTAATGTATAATAGGTTTTCGTAGGAATAGATACTTGCATCCGATTTCTTTAATTCTTCAACTTTTGTTGTTAAATCAGCACCTCCGATACGAAGAACGAAGCGATTCTCTGACTCACCAGTACCAAAAGAATAGTTGTAGTTATTTATTTGTTTTAGGTCAGTAATGGTTCCGCTTAACATATCTTCAAGAACAATATTGCCTCCATCATAGAATGCGTCAAGACCATCAAAATGGAGACTGTAATTGCCTGTTATGTTAGCTTGTGTATGAAGTGGAATAATTGTTTCACCCATAATTGAGGGCAAGGTATTTATTGCCATACTCATGCCTGATGATAAATTTGTGAAAATTTGAGGTACCTCAGTATAGGATGAAAACATTTTTTGAGCATCGTTTGTAGGATCAAAATCTTCGCTGGCTGACGTTTCAAAACGAAGAACGGTTTCATCAGTGTAAGCCGATGAAGCGATACGAATTTTGAGAATCATTGACGAAGGATTTGTACTCTTAAATGTTGAGGGAATACGAACTAAACGAGCATTGTCATTTATTGTAATATATCCTGTACCTTGATTAGCTGCTTTAACAAAAAATCCTACAGTTGGTGCAATATATTGACTACCTCCATTAATTCCTATGCCATCTACATAGCTAGAATAGCTTTTGGTAGTAGGGTTCCAAACATATATAGCATCGTTTAGATTATTTTTAACTATTGCGTTTGATTCCCAATCAATATATGAAGGATAAGGATTTCCAATCAAGTTCCAACCTTTGTTAACATCCTTTTCAATACCTTGTGAATAGTTACAATTAATGGTAAATAATCCTTTATTTAATTTGCCAGTATAGTTTATAATGCCATTATTTATGTTGTATACATTATAACCAGCCAATGGTTGCATGGTGTAATTTGTTTCAGGTAATACTTTTTTCCATGCATATCGGATGTTTGATGCTGAAGCAACTTCACTATAGTATGAAAAATTATAGAAAAGTGAGCGAGTAGCATTATTAACAGGAGAGGATACTAAGGTCCAAAGCTTTGATGGTACCCATGTTTGTACTGTACTTGTGCCAGTTACATTTAATATTCCTAAATCAAGTATAGAGGCCACCTGTGTATTTGAAGCTTTTAATAAGAGGTTACCTAATACATTTAGACTTGCATTACTGTTTATTTGCAATGATGCACCAGGTGCAAGGGTAATTGATTTAATAGAATAGGAACACGAGGACATAACAGGCATGTTTGCAACGGAAGCTGAAATGGTAATATTTGATGTAGTGTCTGGCAAACGACTCATTCCCCAATTGGCAGGATTACTCCAATTAGATGATACAGAACCTGTCCAGCCTACATTAACAATATTATTACCACTAACTTGAATATCATCTATATTCCAGCCTGAATACAATACACTTTTATTGGTTTTTGAACGCCATTTAAGATAAACTTTATTTTTACGGTCAGCATAATAAGAAATATCAACGGATACTTCAACCCATTGTTTCTCACGTGGGTTTTTAGGATGGGGCAATTTGTACCAATTAATAGAATCGTTTGATATTTCAATGAAACAATCATCTTCTTTATCTCCAAAATTGGCCCAACGCCAAAATTTTAAGTTGGATTCAGTAAAATTACTACAGTTAATTGCTGGAGAAATTAGCCATTCGTCTGATTTTCCATAATAAGTACCTTGTCCTTCAATTTTAGAAAATGGCATTAAGCCTTGCCCTGCAACACAATTTAGAGCGTTTGAAGCCGTATGATCGATTGTAGGATCCGGATTACCGAGTTCGTTTTTAAGCTTATCAAGCCCATATGCGCCGTGAGGTATGCCTATCATCCAAGAGCATCTGTTATCGACACCTCCATTTATGCCTTTGGCACCATATTGCCATCCTGGCTTTGTTCCGCAATCAAAGTTTTCTTCAAAGAGTACTTCCTGAGCTAAAAGAAATGGTGTGGCGAAAACCAAAAAACAAAATAAAGTTAAAATGTTTTTCATATACAAGTTTTTTTAGGTGATCTAAATCATCTTTTAGGGTGATTTACATCATCTGCAATATAAGATATATCTAATTCACATAAAAGTTCATACTATATTATTTCATGTTAAATTAACATTCATAATTTCATTTTTAAAATTAAATTATTATATTGCTGATTATAAGCATTATAGATTTTTATTTGTGGTCTTTTATTTGCGGTTTTTCTCAATTAAGAATATTTAATTTTATAGAAATATCACTTTTTGAATTAGAGAGAAGTTTTAATTTTATGGGTTTTTTAAGGTATTGCACTAGTAATAAGACTAGTAGCATTTTTGTAAGTTCGTATGTTGGTTAATGCTCATAAAATTAAATAGATAGCTCGTTCATGATCTTTGTTAGCTATTTTTATTTGTTTGATTTTGACTAAATATTTAAAATTTAGGCTGTTATTCTTTTTTGATATCGTAAGTGTATAAAATATAACAGTTTAAGTAGCGTTTTGGTTTTTTGTTGAAATTAGTCTTGTATAAGTTATTCATTTGATTTACAGGAGGGGGGGGATAATAACAAATCATAAATAAAGGATTCCTTTTTAAAAGCCTTTACGAGTTGCTGCAAGTTGTTTTCTATTTGGGCTATGTTCATTTTAGATTTTCAATTTTTTAAAATGACGCTGCACTTCACGTTCCACTTGGTCAAAGTCGAGTATTTTTTTTATTTGTTCACTCATAGAGCTTTGCCAGTGACCTTTGTATTTTGCTAATCGTTCAGTTACTTTCTTAGGAAAATCGACATGATTAATTTCTTTGCTTTTGCATTTTGCTTCAAATTCGTTCATGTAAAAATCAATATCCATTCCGTATTGTTCTAATAAATACCAGATGTCGTAAAAATCTCTTGCTTTCTTTCTTTGCATCACCGAACGCATTTTTTCTACCAATATCTCCTCCAATGTATAGCAAAGAATTTGGTGTGCTTTCAAATCGGAATAATTAATAATCACATCTTTCATTATCGGCTCAAAACCCAATTGTTCACTTCGTAAAATATCAACTTTTATTTTTTTGTTGTTTCTCTGTCCACCAAGCGAACCTATGTAGCTGATGTAAAAATTTATGCGGCCATATTCATGCTCGTTATTGTCAATGATGTCAAGTGGAATATTGGCTTCTTCTTTGATGAATTCAAATACTTCTTGAAACCAATGAAAAATCTGCTCGTTGCTTATTTCGTTGTTTAACAAAGTAAAGCAAGGTCATCCGAAAAGCGATAATCTGCAAAATAGATTTTATTTAAAACCTTTCCACCTTTGAAAACTGTTGTCTTAGAAAGAATTTCGTGTTGCGAAATCCCTTTCAATATCTAAGAAAGGATATAGTCTTTCTCAATCTGCTGGTCACGAACGCCAACTTCTCTTGCTTTTTGCTGTAATTCTCTGGGCTTAATCATGTGTAGATGGACGATTTAATGGTTTCTGTTTCTAAATTTTGCTGAATGCTCCAACGGCTTATACGTTTACCCGATTTTGATAATTCAGTATCAAGAACTATGTATGATGCGGTTTTCAATTTCTGTAACTCCCCGATTATATTTGTGTTTATTCCAAGAATTTCTAAAAGAAATCCTAATCGTTTAATCACGGCTTGCGAATCAAATTTCTTTGCGTAGTCCAGGAGCGTATCGTATTTAATTTTGTCTCTGGAAATGAAGATAGCCTTTGCTACTTCGACAATTCCTCCTGCATAATCGGGTTTGAAAAGACAATCAATAAATATTTTTTCAAAATCCGAACACACTACTTTATTGAAACTATCTATCCATATTCTTTTTGAACCGAAATAATGTTTTTCGTTGTGATAGATAAACTGAAAGGGAACTTCTTTAATTTTAATTTCAGAGGGACGAACTTGTTTTGATACTACAATTTGTTATTTTAAAGATGGCTGTGTAATCAAGTTATGAATCTGTAATGCAGAGTAATAACCTATATAGTGTTTAGCATCATTCACCAAATATTCGGCAATCAAATGCCAGTCGGGTATAAATGATTCTGCATTTTGCTTATACGGAATGATGTAGTATACACCTTCTTTCAATCGCATTAAAAGCCCTCTTTTGGTCATGTCGCTCAGTAGCTCTCTAACAGCACTTGCTTTTGAATCGGGTATGGCTTTGTATGCCAAAGAATAGTCAAGGCAATTCTTGTTCTGTCCATTGAAATAGGATAGGATTTTGTTTGATTGTGTTGAAATATATTTATTTTTCATAGTAACAATGACAGGTTAAACCTGACAACAATGATGCAAAAGATAATTTTAAAAAGGTCCTGATTTGGCAAAAAAAAAACAGTATCATTCATAGTCAAATAGTCAGGATAGTACTGATAAATAAGATATGAAACATCAGTATTAAGGGTGTGTTGGCAAAAAAAAATGGCTCTTTTGCTTTTGCTTGAAGAAGGTAAGACCCCCAGCTGCCGCACGATTTTATCGTGTGGTAAAATGGGACTACTATTTTCTCGATTTTAGGATAAATTGATATTGATAAACCGAAATATTGGATTTATTGTTGAATTAATCAAGATATCTCACCCAATTTTGGTCTTTTTAAAAGGCTAATCATATACAAATAAGTAAATCGCTGTTTTTTTTTCTATATTTGTTTAAATTGTTTTAATAATATGATGAAGCGAATCATTTCAATCCTGTTTATTTTAGTATTATCAATTAGTGTTTTTGCACAAAATGATAAATTTAATATTATTTATAAACTGAATGCTAGTCCAGTAAAAAATCAGTATCGTTCTAATACATGCTGGAGTTTTTCGGTGCTCTCTTTGCTTGAATCTGAGCTTTTACGCATGGGCAAGGGCGAGTATGATTTAAGTGAAATGTTTATTGTGAAACATTCCTATATTGCTAAAGCAAAAAAATATGTTAGGCTACAAGGTCATCTTCATTTTACTGCTGGAGGCGAGTTTGATGATGTATTAGCAGCTATTGAAAAATACGGTATTGTGCCCGAGGAGGTGTATGATGGCAAACGTATAGGCGAGAAACAGCATGTGCATGGTGAAATGGATGAGGTGTTAAAGAGTTATGTTGATGCAATTATTAAAAACGCCACGACTCATTCGCCTCTTAAAATTACTCCTGTTTGGGATGAAGGATTTGAACTTGTATTGAATGCATACCTAGGAACAATACCACAGAATTTTTTATATAAAGAAAGGAAGTATACGCCAGAAACTTTTTATAAGAGTTTAGGTATTGATATTAGTAAGTATATTTTAGTAACATCATTTAGTCATCATCCATTTTACTCAAATTTCATACTTGAGGTACCAGATAATTGGTCATGGGGTTCATATTATAATATCCCTTTACCCGATTTGTTTAGAGTAGTTGAACTATCCTTGCAGAAAGGCTATACCGTTGGATGGTCATCAGATATTAGCGAAGATGGTTTTTCGTGGGAGCAGGGTTTGGCAGAACTAAATGCTGAAACTGAAAAAATACCAATTACTCAAGAGTTGCGTCAAGCGGGTTTTGATAATTTTCAAACAACTGATGATCATGGGATGCATATTATTGGCATGGCTAAAAATGATGAGGGGAAAAAATATCTTTTAGTTAAAAACTCTTGGGGTAATGAAGGTTCATCAGGTGGTTATTTATATGCTTCAGAGAAATATTTTCAATACAAAACCATTGCAATTCTTATTAATAAAGAGGTCTTGCCCGACGATTTAAAATCGAAGTTAGGCATAAAATAAGAGGCTATTATAAAGGAATGAATGATGAATTAAACTTCATCAGGCTTAATTTCAAGGCCAATTGTTATCAAATCCGCTATAATTATTGTAGAATGGGTCGTTATTTAAAAGCGAATTTCCATAATATGAGTTTGAGTATGCTCTGTATGGATTGGATCCATTTGTGAAATGGAAAATAGCTTGCAATTTCATCTTACTTCCCAGTTTATATTCTAAAAACATATTCATACCATACTGATCATTGGCAAATTTATTTGCCGTGGTATTATTCATTTGTGTATTACGTGGTACTGGATTGCTATTGCTGAATTCCTTGTATCCACCGCCACCAATAGTGAGTTTAGGTCCTACCTTATAGGCACCTTGCATATAGAGCGATGTAGAATGCCCTATATCAGGCATCATGTTAAAACCGGCGGTATTCATTTGGCTCATGCGCATCTCACCACCTAAACTACTGATGTTGGTGAAATAAGCACCATAATTTAGTATTAATTTAGGGGATGCCTGATATAAAAAGCTTGGATTTACGGATGAAAAAGAATATCCAGAACCAAAATTTGAGTAGCCTGTACTAATAGATACTGACTGCCTATGTATAGGTTTAAATGAAGAGCTGTCTTCTCTCTCGTTCTTTTGCGCCCATAAAAAACATGCAAATGAGAGACCGACTAATATTAGAGTACATTTTTTCATTGTATTCTTAACGCTATATCTTTTGTGAAAATATAAAAGATCGTGATAATTTGAGTCCGTTTTAATGAAAGCAGAAGAGGGAATGTTTTTTATTAGTTTCATTTTTTATAAATATGCTATAATACATCCTTAAAACTCATCAAATCGGGTTACGTTCAAAACCCCTTTAACTGTTTGTATCTTGTCCATAATGGTATTCAAATGCGCCTTGTCTTTAACCATGATATTGATTTTGCCGTTAAATTGTCCATTGTTTGAGGCAAAGGAAATAGATTTCATATTAACTTTTAAATCATTCGAAATAATATTCGATATTCCGTTTACAATACCCATGTCATCTATTCCTTCAACCAATAAAATTGTTTCATAGAAGTTATCCACAGCAGCTCCAGTCCAATGTGCATTAATAATTCGATAGGAGTATTTACTGAGGAGCATTCGAGCGTTCGGGCAATTTGTACGGTGAATTTTAATTCCATCAGTTACGGTTACGAAGCCAAATATTTCATCACCCAAAATCGGATTGCAGCAACGTGCTAATTTGTAGTCAACATTTTCAAGACTATTCTCAAGTACTAAATGGTCTTCTAATTGTTTTTTTGCATCGCCTTTAATCTGTGCAATATCAAGTTCAACAGGATTTGATATTGTATGCAAGTGTTCATGAACGTCTTGTTCAACGAGCACTTCTTTTACGGCAAGCAAGTCAATTTTAGCTTCTGCAAGGGCAACATAAAAGTCAGCCGATTTATGATACCCAAAATGTTTAAGAAGTTTATTTACGTTTTCATCATTGTAAACTATTTTCCAATTTTTTAATCTGCGTTTTAAAATTTCCTTTCCGTTATCTGATTCCTTATAGGTTTCATCGCGTAAAAGCTGTTTTATTTTGCCCTTAGCACGAGTAGTAATAACAATGTCGAGCCAATCACTTTTGGGCTTCTGTGCTTTTGAAGTAAGTATTTCTATATGGTCGCCGTTATGCAAAACATAACGGATGGGAACGTTTTTATTATTTATTCGGGCCCCAGTGCAGGCTGCGCCAACTGCTGAGTGTATGTCAAAAGCAAAGTCAAGAACCGTAGCCCCTTTCGGATATTTTTTCAGATCTCCTTTGGGAGTAAAAACAAATACTTCGTCTTCATATAAGTTCACTTTTAGATTATCAATAAGTTCAGCAGTATTGTTTGTGTCGGGGGTTTCTAAAATTTCGCGTACACGGTTAAGCCACACTTCCATCTCAGCATCACTTCTACCGCCTTTGTATTTCCAATGTGCAGCTAATCCCTTTTCAGCTACCTCATCCATTCTATGTGTTCGAATTTGTACCTCAACCCATTTGCCACCTGGTTCAAATACCGTGGTGTGTAATGATTCGTAGCCATTTGATTTGGGAACAGAAATCCAATCGCGCATTCGAGTAGGGTTGGGCTGATAAAAATTGGTTACCACTGAATAAATAGCCCAACAATCTGTTTTTTCATCCTTTTTTACTTTATTTAGAATGATACGTATTGCGAAAATGTCAAATATTTCATCAAATTCAACTTGTTGTTGCTTCATCTTATTCCATATAGAATAGATGGATTTTGTTCGGCCTTTGATCTCAATATCAAATCCGCGTTTTACTAATTCATCTTTTATTGGTTGAATGAATTTTCGAATAAAACGGTTACGACCTAAGGTTGATTCGAAAAGTTTTGTTTCAATATTTTTGTATACCTCAGGCTCTCTGTATCGTAGAGCCAAGTCGTCCATTTCTGTTTTCATTGCATACAATCCTAAACGATGCGCTAAGGGTGCATAAAGAATAGAAACTTCTGATGCAATTGTTTTGTGATCTTTTGTAGGAATGCAATCTAAGTGGCGAATGATGTATAAACGTTCAGCTAGTTTTATTATTACCACGCGTATATCACTCGAAATGGTAAATATAAATTTGCGAAAAGTATCTGCTTGCTGGTCAATCCGTGTGATATTGAAGCTACTAATTTTTACTAGCCCTTCGATGATATGTGCTGCTTGATCACCAAACTCTGCTTTAACATATTCAATCGTTATATCTCCATCTTTTACAAAATGGTATAATAAGCAACAGCTAATAGAAAGACTACCCAGTCCTAAATCTTTAGCGATATAACGTGCAAGATTTAGTGGGTAAAAAATATATCCCTCATTCAAAAAATCTTTTTTCTTTGCACTTTGTGTAAGAGCAACATTAAAGGCTTTACGAATGAATTGTATATCCTCTTTTTTAGTGGTAGTTTGACAGGCCTTTAGTAAACTTCTGTAGCTGCTTACAATTTTTTGGTTCTCTTTCTCGTCAATCTTCTCTTTTGCCATGTCCCGATATTTGTATGCGTTGCTTATTATCTGAAGCTAATACCTAAACCAGCTGAAGCTATTGAATAATCTGCTTTTGTGTAATCAAAATGTAAGGTTATAATACCCATTTTAAAACGAATACCAGCATTAAGTCTTGGTGCCAAAACACTTCCTGAACTGTTTTTAATTTTTATATTAATAGGATCTTTCAATACATTTGCATCATATACAACCATCTCTGTTCCGCTAATTGTTGGTTGTGGATAGTTTCCGTATAAAAATAGATTTGTATTGGTTATTAATAATCCGGCTCCACCATAAAATGTAACCACAGGTAGATCGGCCGAAATAAGGATGTTTAATGTATGTGAACCAATGGTGAGCCCCATTCTTTGATTATCAAATGTGCCTACTGAACTTAGATCTTTTGCACCTAATAAATCAGGTGTAATATTCATTTCTGTACTGTTTTTCAATTGAGTATATGCATACATAAATGACATATTGAAAACAGGTATTTTATCAGCAGGACCAAAATACTGCATCAAATCATGTTTTAACCCGACGCCCCACATTCCTAAACTTCCGTTTTTACCAATTTTAACATTAGGTAAATATCGTCCCATTATTTCGGTTTTCTTAATAAAGCCAACACCTGCTTTTATCATGGGTGCGGGTACAAAAGATAATCCTGTCCCTTGTGGTAAATTATAATTTATTTCATCACCTGTTAATGATGGCTTAAGGTCGTATGACATCGTTGCTGTATTATTTTTAGAACCAGCAGCAGTTGGCGAAGTACTGGAAGAGGATGTGCCATCTAGTCCCAATTCATTAGGGTTAAAGGTTTTGTCAGCTGTTGGGATAAAGCACGTATTTACGGTTAATGTTAAGTCGAAGCCTCCTAGTTTGTGAGGTTTGGCCGTGTTGTACCAACCAGCCGCGAGGTTTGAACCAAGGGCGTTTGCATAGGGAGATATGTAGGCTCCTATTAGTTTTTCTCCATCAGAAGCGCCGCCTGATAAGAGTTTGCCAATATCTGCTATTTGAGAAAATGCTGTAGTTTGTGTTAGAATACAAACGAATACTATCTGAATACAATTTAATTTTTTCATTTGGAATAATTATTAGTACTCTAATTTAATTAAAAAAATCGATTTTACCAAATTATAAAAATTATTAATACGGCTTAGTATTTAAATATTTAATCTGCATAAAATACACCAATGACAAATTTCATGCTAAAATACCAAGCGGATGCCTCAGCGTCCTGCTTTCATCAATATATAAGAGATTTGTTTTCATTAAAAATCAGATAATATTTAAGAGGTGTACAATTAAGCAGTATCAATTTAAATAATTGGTATATAATTAATCATTGTTGTCCGGTAAAACCGGAATATAGTTAATTTTTATTCTTACTTGCCTAATAATCAGGTAAGCTATTTTGGTTTTTCAAAAGTAAGCCCCCTGCAATTTGGGGAATAACGAATTCTGATACTCAATTTCATCTTC
>JBBRXJ010000025.1:0-40672 GCA_038248505.1 Bacteroidales bacterium | reverse complement strand
CTCATGGGGGAAAGGGGGTGATTTCATTATAAGTCATTATGAAACTGTGTTTTAACCAAAATATAGCCAAAAAACGCTATCCGGCATTACAAAAAAATTAAGTTGCTAATCTCGTTTTTATTTGCGATTTTTGGGATTAAATGAAAAGAATAAATTTAATTTATGTTTTAATCTTTTTAACTGCATGTAGTGGTAATAAGGTTAAAGAAACGAGTAATGGAGTTACAGGCCATGCTGGTAACTATTATGTGTCGCTTTGTGTTGTTCGTGATAATATAATTAGAGTGCTTGCTTCTGATGAAAAACGATTGCAGAAGAGTCAAAGCCTTATTGTAATGCCTGAAGCTTTTGTTAAAACACAATGGAAATCATTTGTAAATGATACAGCGTATGGTATTGAAACGAATCGCTTAAACGTATCTGTTAATAAGTGCAGCGGACAGGTTTCTTTTTTTGATAAAGAGGGAAAACTTTTACTAAAAGAAAATGCAAAACGTTTTATTGGTAAAAATGTAATTCTTAATTCAGAGACTAAAAAGATTTCTCAGTCTTTCGCTTTGTCTGAGAATGAAGCGGTTTATGGTCTGGGTCAGAATCAAAACGGGGTGCTAAATCAGCGCGGTAGTAATATCGAATTATATCAAAGAAATAGAGAGGTGTATATTCCCTTCATTGCATCAAGCAAGAATTATGGTATCTTATGGGATAATTATTCGTGTGCTCATTTTGGACTTGAACAAAAGCCTCTGGATATTCCAGTATCTGCATTTTCATCAGGGGGGTTATCGGTAAAACGATATTCAGACAAGCGCTTTGGAAGGCTGTTTGATAGCAGCCTAATCGCTAGTACTATTTTAGATAGTTTACTCTTTACTTCTGATAGTATTATGTCAGCTAGCCTAACTGGTAAATTAAATGTTAGTGAAATAGGTCGTTATACCTTTGCTGCATCATTAAAAGGAATGGTAAAGATATGGCTTGATGACTCACTCATTTACGAGAAAGGGCATCCTTATATACGAGAAATGGAGCAGCAAAATGTTTTGCTTGATAAGAAAAGCTATCAATTCAAAATAGAAGTGAGCCGTCAGTATGCTAATCAGAGTGTGCAGTTGGCATGGTATACGCCAGCAATGCAATCGAATGATATGCGTATTGAATCCTCATCGGGGGATGCCATTGATTATTATTTTGTAGCAGGTAGTAATTTAGATGAGGTGATAAAAGGATATCGTCAATTAACAGGTAAAGTTAGCATGTTGCCTTCTTGGGCTTTTGGATTGTGGCAATCGAAAGAGCGATATAAAAGCCAGCAGGAAATTATTGATGTAGTGAAAGAATATAGAAAGCGTGAGATACCACTTGATAATATTGTGCAAGATTGGTTTTACTGGAAGGAAGCCGAATGGGGTTCTCATCATTTCGATGCGGTGAGATACCCGAATCCTAAGGCGATGATACAGCAATTGAATAGTGAATTGCATACAAATTTTATGATCTCAGTATGACCAAAATTCTATCCAGGTACTGCAAATTTTAATGCTTTAAATACAAAAGGTTTTCTGTATCAACAGAATTTAAAAGACAGCATACGTGACTGGATGAAATATACCTATACGTTTTATGATGTGTTTAATCCGGAGGCCCGAAAATTATTCTGGAGTCAGGTACGTGACAGTATTTATGTAAAAGGAGTTAATGCTTGGTGGTTGGATGCCTCAGAGCCAGAGATGATGAATAGCCAAACAGCGGAACTTTTAGTGAAGCATGCTAATCCAACTTTTTTAGGACCCGGATATAAATATGTAAATGCATATCCATTATATAATAGTATGGCTGTATATAATGGTCAACGTGAGGAAGACAGCAGTACACGCGTTTTTATTCTAACACGATCGGCATTTCCTGGAATGCAAAAATATGCATCAACTACTTGGTCGGGTGATGTAGTTGCAACTTGGCAAGTATTTCGCGATCAAATTCCAGCGGGTTTAAATTTTGTATTATCCGGAATGCCTTATTGGACAACCGATATAGGAGGATTTTTTGCTTGGTATGAAGGCAATAATGAGAATGAAGAATATCGTGAATTGTTTACACGTTGGTTTCAGTTTGGAACATTCTGTCCCCTTTTTAGAGTGCATGGTAGTAATATAGCACGTGAAATGTGGCTTTTTGGTGATGAAAGTTATAAAATACAGCTTCAATTTGATAAATTACGTTATGCCTTAATGCCTTATATTTATTCAGTTGCAGCAAAAGTTACGAGTGATGATTATACGATGATGCGACCATTGGTGATGGATTTTACAAGTGATGCAAAGGTTTTAAATATTGGAGATCAGTTTATGTTTGGACCCTCTATTCTTGTAAATCCCGTGACCAGATATAAAGCTACAGAGCGAAAATTATATTTGCCATCATGCAATGGTTGGTACGATTTTTGGACTGGTGCATGGAATGAAGGTGGCATTGAAATTACCGCTAAGGCACCGCTATCAAGCATTCCTCTTTATGTGAAAGCGGGTAGTATTATTCCTTTTGGTCCTAACATACAGTATACAGGAGAGAAGCCCAATGATCCTATATTATTGAGAGTATATACGGGTGGTGATGCCGAATTTACCTTATACGATGATGAAGGAACCAATTACAATTGCGAAAAGGGCGCATATTCCAAGATATTGATTAAATGGAATGAAGCTACCAAGCAGTTAGCTTTTGCTGAACGTGAAGGAGAATACAAGAATATGCCTACGCAAAGACGCTTTGACATTGTTTTTGTCACAAAAAACACTCCTAAAGGGTATTTGAGTTATCCTGAAGTTGAGAAAAGTGTAAAATATGAAGGTAAGTTGTTGGTAGTTAGTAAGTAGCGTTTTTTAAAGGCTGTTTTTTAATTCTATATTCGTTTATATTAGATAATTAATTAAATTTGTTATAGATGAAATATACTACTATGAAGAATTTTCTCCTAAGTTTTTTAGCACTCACTATGCTAATATCTTGTAACAAAACAAAATCGGTAAAAGCAAACGAAGAAGAATTCTTCGGATCTGTTGAAACACTACGTGAGCGGACGTTTGAAGCCGTAGTGAAAGATGGTAAGATACTTGCTGGTAGGCAGATAGGTAGTTTTTATGATAATTATCTTACCTATTTTGATAAAAATGGTAACAAATTATCACAGAATTTGTATTACTCAAATGATAGTTTAAGTTATAAATATGCTTTTGTGTATGATGATAAAGCAAATTTGCTTGAGAAAACAATTTATGATTCAGAGAACAAATACAGTCATAAATATGTATACAAATATGATGCTGAGGGGCATGAGGTTGAACAATCTATGGTATATCCTACTGGCGAATTAATATCGAAATATAAAATACGTTATAGTAGTGGTTTGCAGCAAGAGAAGTCATTATATGATGCGGATGGAAGAATTTCAAGTTTATATAAATATTCATATGATACGGCTAAAAATTTGATTCGTCAAGAACTTTATGATGAAAGTAGCAGTATTACATCATGGTATGAATATAAATATGACAGTAAGAATAATAAAATAGAAGAGGATCTTTTCTATGGCAATGACAGCTTAGGTTATCGTATGTTTTTTGTGTACGACACCGTAGGTTTACTAGAAGAGGAAACTCATTATAATGCGAAGTCGGAATTGCTAACTAAAACATTTTATAAATATAATGTTAGTGGTAAGATTGTAGAGGTTGAGAATTATGATTCGCATCAGAAATTATCTAGCAGATATGTTTATAAATATGATAAAGACGGACGACTTGTTGAGAAACAAAAAATAGGTTCAAATTTTATATACAAAGCTACATTTGTATATGTTGATCGCGATAAACATGAGAACTGGGTGAAGCGTATTGAATTTATGGATGATGATCCAATTCGTATTACAACACGTGAGTTTGAGTATTATTAAATCGCTTTGATTATTCGTATTCTTTTCATTGCTTCAATAACGCTGTTATTATCTTGCACAGCTGATAAATCAAAGGGCGTTGTTGATTGCATCATAATGGATATTCCTGATTATCCTTTGGTGTTTGAATTAAATCGTGGTGAGAGTATTCATATTACACGAATCAAAAATGGTATTCCATTAAATAAGAAGATCAGTCTTATATCGTACAAAATTTTGAGCGAAAATAATTTATGGTTTAAGGATTCTGTAGAATCCTCAAATTATTATAGTGCACGCATTGTTATTACCGTTGATGAAATGCCTATTGTACTTAAATGTAGGCCGTATGAACTTCCAATTGTATTTAATGGCCTGCGAATATATGTTGAAGCACTAAGCGAATGGAATGAATCTGCCGATTATTCCAAGATCAATAAGATGCGTAAAGAAGTACGTTTCTCTGCATGCCTTACTGACGAAACATGGGGAGATACTTCCATTGTTTATCCAATTGACGGATATCGGTTTTGTGCAAACAGCTATAATAATACTTGGAGTTCCCTGGCTCCTTATAATGCAAAATATTATCATAGAGGTGAGGATATGGGGGCTATTCCGAGTTTGTTAAATGTTAGAGCATGTGCCGCGGGTAGTATCGAAAAATCACCCCTACCCAGTGGTGATGGACGTTCAAATTCTTTTTTAATAAAAATGAAGAATGGGATTGAATTGCGTTATGGACACATGGATATTGATGATTTTGTGCCTGGTATGCTAAAGGGAAATAATATACATTCAGGCGAACTAATTGGTTTGACGGGTATGACTTGGAATGGAGATACGAATCAAAAACTCGATCCGCATTTGCATATTGAAATGATGTATGATTCAACTGATATTTCTTTTTATCCATTTCTTGTTGAAGCTTATATGCGTAAGTATAAGGATGCGGTAGTAGCCATAGCAGGAGGATATCGCTTTGCGATACCAGGAGATACGATTCTGCTTGATGCTTCACGATCGTTTACTGCTAAAGGAAAGCGAGTTCAATATTATTTATGGAAGTTGCATGACGGCAAACAATTATATGGTTCAAATGTGTCAATTATTGCTGCAGCACCTGGCTTGTATTCAGAAGAGCTGAATGTTGTATTGACGGATGGGAGTGTAGATAAAGACTTTTTGCAGTTACGAGTATTTGATATTGAAATTCCTAAAAAGATTTCGCAAGGATGGTTATATCATTATCCTATTCGCAATATTCATGTGGGCGATACGGTTTTGTTTAAACAGACATTGATTGATTTAAGTGATAAGGTTACTATTGATTTTGGTGATTATTCGAAACGAATATCAATGAATTCTACAATAAAACATGCTTATTTAAAACCAGGCAATTATACTGTTGAGGTAAATTCATTTGGCCAAATGAATGAGCCAATATCTATTAAGACTGAAGTTGTAGTAGAAAATTAAGTGTAGTTTTGCTCTCAAAATTGTACTTAATAAAGAAGCAAAGATCTCTAAATAAATATAGAGAACTTTGCGGTAAAACTATCAATTATTTTATTCAAATATATTGTATCCCTTCGGCACACCAAATTTCATTGGAATTTCAGCCAATTCGCAAAACAATTGCAATTTTTTGAAAAACATTATTTGTATATAATTAGAGGGAATCAAATTATTTATTGTTTAATTGTGATTACTCCTTTTAGCTTATTACTAATATTTTTTCCATTTTCATTGGCAGCAATCCATTTACCAGATGTTCGTTTAATAATGCGTAACACTTCGTCATCGGTTTCTTTTGCTATTCCTTTGATAATACGTAAAGCCGTAATGTTGCCATTTTGATCAATATCTATTTCGATAAAGATATTTCCTTTAACAATGTTTTTCCCTGTTTTTAATAACTCCTGATTAATAAATTTAACTAATTCACTCCAACCACCAGTATAGCTTGTTTCTGTGAGTGAAACCTCATTTTTATCTACAGTAAGCATTTCTAATTCCATTAAATCGGCTGACGATTCTGCTGCCATAGATTTATCTTTCGATGCTCTTTTCGTGGGTTCATATCCTGCTACCATTTGCAATGGTACCCCAACTGTTGAGCCAACTGCATAGTTGCTTACGCCTTTTGG
This sequence comes from Bacteroidales bacterium, assembly GCA_038248505.1. Classification (GTDB taxonomy): domain Bacteria; phylum Bacteroidota; class Bacteroidia; order Bacteroidales; family JBBRXJ01; genus JBBRXJ01. Next base: position 34,591 of record JBBRXJ010000025.1, on the reverse strand, counting down.
TAAGGGAAGCGGCTGATTAACTGTTGTGCTTGTTCCGTTTGTATTTCGGATTTCGGAATCAATGGCAATAAATGAAGTATAGTTTGTTAGAAGATTATATTTTAAACCGAGTTGTGTTATTCTGTTTACTAGATCCATATTTGATGCATCTACTTTAGTGTAATCATCAAGCATCATTATTTGTTGTCGGGCCCAAAGATATCGTATCGCAGCATTGTCAGAATTTTCTTTAAATGAATTTACTTCAGTTATGCTTTTATATGCCCCCACATTGTTCTGACCTTCTAATATAATTTTACCATTTGCACTGCCTTTGTATTTACCACAAATTATGATTGGTTTCTCTGAAAAAAGGTCAGGGATATTTGCAGGTTCATAATCATAAGCCTGAAATCCATCGAACTTAATTTTAATATCGGTTAGAATAGGTGTTTCAATATATTTCTGAAATCTATTGGCAGTAGCATCAGCATCCTCGGGAGTTGTAATAATGAAAGGGGTTCCATTACCTGCATTTGCTATCCCTTCAATGATAAATCGATTAACAGAACTCCCAATTCCAAATGGAAAGAAGTTTGCCTTACCTAGATTTGTACGAATCAGATCAAAAGCTTCTTTCTCAACAGAAACGTAGCCATCGGTTGCAATGATGAAGCTTCGTGAAACGCCCTCTACTTTTGGATAGCTTAGCGCTTTCGTTAATGCCGGTAATATTTCGGTACCCCCACCACCTTGCTGTTGGTTAATAAATTCAATCCCTTTTGTAATGTTTTCAGGCAATGCGGCAATTGACGTTTCTGAAAGACTGGATGCTGAGCCAGCAAATAAGAGTATGTTAAATTTATCTATTGGGCGAAGTTTTCCTAATAGGTTTCGCATGAGTTTTTTTGAAATTTCAAGTGGAAAACCATACATAGAACCGCTAACATCAACTACGAAAATATATTCGCGCGGATTGATGTTTTCGTTACTAATTCGAGCCGGTGCTTGTAACATGGCTATAAAGAAATTCTCGTCGTTACCTTCATATAAAAGTAATCCGCTGTTTATTGAATTCCCTTTTAGTTTGTATTGAAGAATAAAGTCCCGATTTCCTTCGTTGCCATTTGGCGTTTTTAAACTAATTTCTGCTTTTTTGGGTGAACTGTAGTTGATATTTGTTTCATGTGTATTGCATAAAATGCCTGACACCTCGATTCCAGCATCAAGAGATACTTTTATGTCAAATGTGTTTAGGGGGGCAATTCCTTCAGATGTATATGGATTGCTAACCCATTTGTCGTTTGCAGCGCTTGCTTCGCTGCTATTTGAGTATCTTGGTCCAACAACTGTAGGATAAACAAATTCATACACACCATCTTCAGGAATTAGTAGTTCAGTATATTTCATTTCAACCTTAATTATGTCTCCTGGTAAAATATTTGCAATATTCATTTGAAAAACATTAGGTCGTTCTTGTTCTAATAGGCTGGCCGTTTTTCCTTGTTGTTTAGCTTGCTCGTAATTGCTTCGTGCTTGCTTTTTTTCTTGTATCACTGCAATTATTTCTCGTTCGCCAATACGCATTTTCATACTATAAACAGCGGCACGGGTAGATGCTGGAAAGACATAAATAGCCTCAATTAAACTATTCCCATTGTTTTTGTACGTTTGGTTAATACATACATCAGCAATGACGCCCGCAATTTTAACATTTGCTAAAGTGGATTGTAGAGGGAATTGCTCCGTAGCAATATTATCGCTTACAATTTGAAAATAGGGCGATAAACATCTATCGCTACTAGGTTTGTTTGATATCGCTAGTTGCGATGTGGATAGGATAAGATTAAAAATCATTATCATTTTGCTGAATTTTATTGCTATTGTTTTCATAAAATTTTGTTTTTAGAATTATTAAATTGTTTTTTCTTATTATTAAAAGTCTAATGCTAATCGCGTTTTAGCATTAAGCTTTTATTGAATTACTAATGGAAATAATAGTTTAACTCGTGCCAGTTTTCCTTTGTTCATGCCAGGTGACCAGTCACTTGAATTGCTTATGAAGCCAGCTACTATTTTATCAAATTGCGGATCCAGCTCTCTTTCAATAACTACGGAGCTTACTTTCCCATCTTTTTCAATTACAAAACTGATCTCAAGTTTCCCTTTTATATCTAATTCATAAATCCATTCTGGAATTTCAAAGTTTTTACTAAAATGACTATTAAACGTGTTAATATCCTTATTCTTAAAACGAGGCATCATTGTGGCTTTTTCTATAATGATATCATCAGAATCATTTTTCTCCTCTTTAAAAAAAGTTGAGAGATCTAATATTGCTTGCTTATTATTGTCAAATAAACTCCAATCAATTTCGTCATCAATTTTTGTATTGTTTGTAACTATATTTAAGATAGTACGAACCCTAGGAGGCATTATTTTTTCCTTAATTGGCTCCTGCTCTTTTGTTATTGGTATTCGATCTTCTATTATTTCCTCGCCTCTTACACTGTTTGTAAAATCATTATTTGAAGGACTGCTTTTCCAATCAAATACGATTAGGCATAATGCTATAGCAATAGCATAACCCGTTTGGAGAAAAATACTACGCATGTTCTCCAGATTTGTTTTTTCATTTTTTCGCGTTTCCATATGCTTTATTTTAAAATTTGTAATTGATCTCTTTGTATAAGGATGATGTAATTGTTGAGATTCCATAAATTATTTTAAAAAAAAACACAAGTTGCAGTATACTAGCTGTTAACGCATAGTTTGATGTCTCTTTTTCTTTTAATCACAATCTTTTTTGATTTGTTTTGTATATTTAACTTGAAATAATTAGCTAATTGGAACTGTTTAATAAATATAAGAGCATAGAGAGTACATCATTAGGTGATACTGAACTCTTGATGAAGTGGCGAGAAGATACATCGGCTATGGCTATGGCTGAGATCTATAAGAGGTATTCACATCTTGTATATGGAGTATGTTTAAAATACCTTAAAAGCTGCGCTGAAGCTGAAGATGCTGTGATGGAGATTTTTGAACATTTGATGACACATGCACCTAAGTCTGATATTGAAAATTTTAAAGTTTGGTTGTATGTTGTTTCAAAAAATTACTGCTTGCAATTTTTGCGCAAGAATAATTTTGATATACAACGAAATAGACAAGAGGAATTAAAAAATACTACCGGATTTATGGAATTGCCCCATGAAATACATCTTATTAATGAAGAGGAGGAGTGGATGCGATCAGATGCTTTAAAAAATGCTTTAGGGAAGTTAAGTGAAGAGCAACGTTGGTGTGTTGAATTGATGTATATAGAGCGGAAAAGTTATCATGAGATTTCTGTAATTACCGGATTTGATGAGAACAAGGTAAAGAGTTATATACAAAATGGGAAGAGAAATCTTCGGTTGATTTTAGAGGAAAAATTATGAGTAAAATATATTCAAATAAATTATTTCATATTTCAGGCTGTTTGCAACGTCAGTCTGTATTTGACTTTGTGCATGGCAAGCTCAGCGATTTTGAACGTACGCAGGTACGTGAACATCTTGCTGAATGTGAATTTTGTAGAGATGCAATAGAAGGTTGTCAGGAATTGTCTGAAAGTGAATTGAAATCGGGCTTTAAGCGTTTAGATAGACGCATGGATATACTTTTAAAAGAGAAAACATTGGCGGTTGGACCAAATTTTAAAAGACCTAACAATAAAGTTTATTATACTTTAGCTGCAAGTATTGCATTACTGATAGGTTCCATTCTCTTTTTTAGAATGTACCAACGAATTGTGAAAGATGATGAGGTGTATGTGGCGGAGCTTATCTCTCAACCAAAAGCTGCTGGGGTTATAACAGAAGATACAACTGTAGTTTTAGCTAAGCATGCTCAAGAGAAAAAATACCCAGAGAATATGTCCTCAGCAATACGATTAACTCCAGCGCCTACTATAATTAATGATCAGTTAATTGTTGATGAAGCAGATGTTGCAATACCCATTTTAAATGAAACGAAATCAGATAAAAAGGTAATGGCCCAACCTGCTGCCGAGAGTATTATTGCCCAAAGTGGTGAGCATAAAGTATTATCAAATTTGGCCATAATTTCGAATGAAAGCAATAGGTCATCTTCTAAAAAAATAAAATCAGCGGGTGATCAAATAGCAAAGGATGAAAAAGGGGGAGCAGCTTCAAATTCGCTTGTTGAGCCTCTAAGCTATGTTCAGGAGGATGCGGTTGAGGAAGAGATTTTTGTGGTGGCAGAGAAATCAGCCATCTTTCCGGGGGGACCCTTGAAGCTTCAGAAATTTATTGAAGATAATATTCGTTATCCTGAAGCGGCACTTGAACAAAATATTTCAGGTACGGTATATGTGAAATTTGTAATTGAGAAGGATGGCGGTATTGATTTGCCACAAGTAGTGAAGGGTGTTGATTCGCTGTTAGATCAGGAAGCATTGCGTATAGTAAATACATTGCCTCATTTTATACCCGCCGAACAGCATGGAAAAGCGGTGCGTATGTGGTATAGCTTGCCTATAAGATTCTCACTATTAAGGTGATGTTGTTTTTTTGAGAAATATTTAGCTAAAACTAAAACCTTTGTACGCTCTATTCGTAATAAGGGGAAAAAGAATTAAAATGGAGTTTAAAAAAGGAGCAGGCGGAAAGGGCGGAGCAGATAAAGTAACGGTATTTCAGGCAGCTAAAGTAAAAGGCTATAATTTGGCAGAACGTATTAAAGTGGTTAAAAAGCTGGGTGGTAAGATTTTAACCCCACAACAATGGGATATGCTATTTAAAGGAAACTCTAAAAAAGACAATTATTCAGACAATTAAGATTTTCACTTCATAGTTTTTTGTATTTATAAGGTTGTTTTAGGATGAATAATGAAGCTGCTCTCTCATAAGGGGCAGTTTTTTTTATTGGTTTTTTTTAGAGTTCAAATTTTAATTAGTGCATCCTAATTAAGCAGGTGAAGGAAAATATAAATTTTGGATCAATTGTGGCTAGTTAATGCAACTGTCAAGTATTGTGGTATTTAAATTTCAAGATTTTTCTCTTTAGTAATCTATGCAACATTTGTTATACTTTTTGAGACAATAGAGCTACATAATAATAGTGTATTTTATATCCTTTTGGTGAATCCTCCGTATTATTGTATAGAGTAATGAATTTGAAAATAAAAGAGATGAAGCAGTTAAATATCTTGAATATGTGTGGGTTATATAAATGTCGGGTGGTATTTATTATAGGATGTATAATTCCTTTAATAAGTTTTTCGCAGCCAACAAGCCGTGATTATTGGTTTTCAATCAATAATGGCTATGCAAAATGCACAAAAATAGGTGAGACTGGTGGCCAAGCTACCTGGTATAAGGATAACTATTCGGTTGGGCAGTTTATTCATAAAGAAGGCGAGATGTATGCTTTTATAAACTATTCAGCAAGTACGAGTGTTGATAGTAATGGATTACCATTATCGACCTTTAATACCGAGCCTTGTGGTACGGGTTTATTTAGGCATGATATGGTGGAAGATAAATGGTATCGCGTTGCAAATGGTTTAGGGTCGGCATATTATACGGTGCAGTTATATACCAATGGTACTGATATTGTTGCGCTTGCAAATTATGGTAATGTATATATTTTAGATGCCGCACAACCAAGTGGATGGCGACTACTTACCAGCCTTGCATTACGTGAAAACAGTTTTTTTAGAGTTACCAAAAAAACATTCACAAATGCTGTTGATTGGCGCAGCATACCTAGCAGTTACAATAGTAGTCAGGTTATTGAGTTTATGGGCGATACGCTCTTTTTTCTTATAAAACATTCAAATCCAACGGCGCAACAGATTGCTGAACAAGGTGTCATAAAATACAATTACAAGACTGGATCTGTTAGTTTTGATTCAATTGGTCAATTTCCAGGACAGTGGTTGTCGGCTAGCTATACCTGTGGAACGGGTAGCTCTCTATGTTATGATGGTGATCATTTTGACAGTTATACTTTTGCCGATCATATTGCAGGTCGCTATTATTTATTTGCACATTATCGTGATGCTTTAGATCGCGATAGTTGTTGGAATTTGACCTCGAAACATGGAGAATACAATACGGTACGAACTTTGTGGACATGGGATCCAATTAAAAAGTTGTGGTTTAATATGTCGCAGGGTCCTGATTGGCGAAACATGACACCCAGCGGATGTACTGGCGATGCTGGATTGTATAAAAGTTGGGATAAGAAAAAGTTTTTTCTTTCATTACAGCAAGGTATTTATGAGTGGCGTGGCGATAGTTGGCAGTTTCAGGTAGTGGGTGGTAGTTATAATACAGGGCCTGTTATTCCAGTTTATGACCCAGAGGATCCATTAGATAATATTACTTTTTATATTTTAAATCGCTCAGGTGTTGAGATGATAGATCACGCAAACCGAGTAAATTTAGGCGTTAATAAAGATATTTTTACTTGGTGTATTCACAATGGAATACGTGAATTTGGAACACCCGATAATGGAAAGACCTTGTATGTTTCATTGAATGGAATGAAGTATGCCAATCGCTGCACCTGGTCAGGTAATAGTGCTGCCGACCTCGGCATTTATTGGCTACAGCCCGACCCTGATAAGGTAGCAACAACCATAAATTTACATCTTGAAACGGGAACCTATATTGGCGCATCGGGTGCTGGAAATAATATGGCTATAGGCACCGCCGTTGCTGGGCGTCATCATGTTTTTACGGCGGGTAGTTTTAATAGTCCACTTGCTGGTAACTATAAACTAGGATGGACTACACATAATTATAATGGAGCAACGGATACTTCGCGTGCTAAGGTGATACAGATGAATATGTATGGCGATACCATGTATAGTGTTACCAATTTAGGAACGAAGATGTACGATTTTGATGCGCAAAATTTTGGTGAGTATCGCATGGTTGCCTCAGGCGATTGGGGTGTTTCGGTTCTTGATTCATCTGGCAAGAATTTGAAATACACTATAAGTAATAGCACAGCACCTCTTAATACATACGGTACTGCAACTAGCGATATGCGCGTAGATATTGATGATTGGGGCCATGTTGCTGTGCTTAAAAGTCAAACAGCATTTACGACGCCTGGCAATACACTTGGTTTTGCTACATTTTTCGTTTTTGATCAAGATGGAAATCAGGTGGGAAATTCGAAGTTTATCGGGAGTCCTGAATTTACATCCTATGGTGGATTCTTTTCGAATTGGCACATACAAGATATTGCAATTAATAAAGATACGGTATATATAACGGGTTTTACACAAGATGACATGGATGGGGTGTATGCCGATGCGTCATGTTCTGGTGGCGGCTTACCTGTGCAATCGGTATTTTTATTTGCCTATGCGTGGAATGGAACAGCATGGACCAAGATATGGCGTACCTGGGGTTTTGATGGAGACTCCTTAGGACGTGATGTGGCTGATAGTCGTGGCTATAATATTAATATGGGGAAGGATAATAAATTGTATTTTCTCGGATGGATGCAAGGAACAGAAACAGTGTATCGTTGGGATGGCAAGGATTGTCAATGTTGTAATGGAAATAGTGATCAGCCAAGTTTAAAAAGAACACAGAAGCAATTTGATTATTATAACTCGCCCTATAACGGAGGTCTCGGTTCACAAGCCTATTTCTGTACAATTGATCGAACATCTGGAAAAGTGGAACGGGGCATGATGATCATTCCTCGGCAATCGAATGGAAAAAGTAACACCTTTGCCTCGGCTCGTGGCTCAATTCATGCCGATCAGAAAGGCTTTGTGTATGTAGGAGGCTCATCGACCTATACTATTATGGGGCGCGATATGATTCATTTAAACGGGAAACTTTTAGGCAACTATGCGGGTGGTGATCCGAGTATACATATTGTAAATCCCGAATATACAGCACGTACATATTGGGGTGCATTTAATAAAGATAATAGTGCGAATGGTATTGTTTGCGGTGTTGGTATTCGTGATAATATCATTTCGGCATTGGTGTCAACAGCTAATGGTACCTTATTTACAGGAGCTAGCAGATATGATAAGAACGTGCAAAAAACGGTATGGAAAGAGTCATACGGTATGAATAAAACCCCATTTCGATCGACAGGTGGCATTGAAGATACTTGGCTTGGTATGTGGTATCAAGATGTATGGGTGCATAGTCAATCAGATACATTGCAACCCCGAAAATATGTAAGCCAACCTATTATGCGCGAAGACTGTTTTAAAAACAGAGTCGATTTTGTGGCCGATAAAACAAACGTTTGTGTTGGAGAATCGTTGGTGGTTACCGATTATTCTATAGGCGATTCATGCTGTCATACGTGGAACTTTGGCGTCGATGCCAGTTTGTTATCAGGTACTGTAGGCGAGGGGCCATGGAATTTTTCGTATGCATCTGCTGGACTAAAAACAATTATCATGTCTATGATAGATAGTTGTGGAAATGAACAAAAACGCGAGTGGTATAATTACATTAATGTACTTCCTGCCGATCTTGCGATATCTTCATTAACCGGGTCAAGTTCTTTGTGCGAAGGCGCGCGAGTGTTTTATGGCACCGATGATGTTACAGGTATTGAGTCGTATATTTGGAGTGTGCCCCCGGGTGCCCAAATTGTTAAGGGAGCAGGCACCTATAAGATTGAAGTTATTATGGGAAATGTTGCAGGCACGGTGAGTGTGTATGGTAAATACGCTTGCGGTCAAACCAATACCCTAAGCCAAGCTGTTAGCATAATTCCGGCACTTGCAAACAAAGTATTAGTTGTGGTGGGTGAGGATAGTCCGCTAAGTCCATCAGACACAAAATTACGAGATAAAATTACAGCATTGGGATATGTACCATGGATGCGTGATGATACTGATGTTATAACCGACGATCATCAATGTGCCTGAACAGTCGTTCTTAGCGGCTCAACTGACGATGCACTTATTAGTAGTAAATTTATTTCGGTGCCAAAACCAGTTATTGTGCTTAATGCAAATGCATTTTCAGAAATGGGACTCACCAATGCGAATGAGTCGGTTGATTTTGGTACTGCTAGCGGAACGGCTATTAATCTTACAAATAATACTCATAATTTAGGAGCCGGATTAAGTGTAGGAAGTGTAAATGTATATTCAGGTATTGGTACCGATTCAATAGTTTATGCTCTCGATATTGGTGCATCATCAACTTATACAGCAACAGATGGTACTTTGTATAAACCCGAAGGTAGCTACAATTCGGGTACCTTAATTACTACGGCTAATGCTATTGCAAATACCACCGACGATGTATTGTATCAGACAACGCGAAAAACACAATCGAAGATTTATAGTTTCCCTGTTTCAACAGGTTATTATGAGTTGCTATTAAAATTTGGTAATGCCGATGGTTCTACGGGTGATAGAATGGATTTAAAAATTGAGGAAAAAACAGTGCGTTCGAGTTTTAGCGTTTTCTCTACTGTAGGTTCGTATGCCGCACTTGATTTAAGCTACAATTTATTTATTACAGATGGAGCTATAACGGTTGAATTTGGCCGAATTGCCAATGATGATAATCAGCTTGCGGCAGTGAGAATTAAGAAAGTAAAAACACCAAGTATTAATTTTGGTAAACCATCATCATCTGCAATTAGTGTGGCATCGGTAGTTGGTAACACAAATCAGAAAGTCGTATTTGGCTATGAGGCCAACGCTCCTTTAATTGGTTATGCTGGCGATAGTATAAAAGCAAAACAACGAAGAGTTGGTTTATATATTGATAGACTCGGTCCAGATTATTGGACGGCTGATGGACAGGCACTTTTTGCTAATGCTATGTGTTGGTGTAATTATAATTGCCCAAGTCCCTTAACAATTACAACAGGCGCAATTACCAGTCCGTATTGCCCCGGACAGCCATTTACATTAAGTTATACTTTAGGGGGTGGATCATTTACAGCAGGTAATAAATTTGTAGTTCAGCTAAGTAATGCCTATGGTTCATTTGCAAACTTTACCGAAATAGGCTCCATAAAAGCAATAGGAAGTGGTACAATACAATGTAAAATTCCTGAACCTATTTTAGCAGGCTCTCAGTACCAAATACGTGTCATTGGTAGTTTGCCAACACAGTTAGGAACCAGTACCGGCGCATTCACAATTACGAGTTCAGCTCCTAAACCAGGCCCTATTAAAGGCAATCAATACGCTTGTAAGTATCAGTCGGTACAAACGTATTCTGTTGATTCAGTTGCTGGAATGCGCTATTTATGGGAAATTCCTTTAGGTACGCATTTTGTTAAACCAAGTGCAGCAAATAAAATTGCTATTGTGGCTGGTAAATCGGTAACAATTGATTTTGGTACCGCTACCACAAGTGCAATTACAGTACGAACCGTTACAAATTGCGATACTTCTGATGAGGTAAATGGCATAAGTTCCTTGCTTGTTTATATGACCGAGTATCCTCCAGCTAAACCAAATGCCATTAGTGGGAAAAGTTCAGTATGCCAAGCATACGAAGGTGATTATGTAATATCCCTAGTGGCAAATGCCGTTAAATATGGATGGATTATACCTGCCGCAATTTCTAAAGTGGGTGTTGATTCAAATAATGTATTACGTCTAAATTTCAGCGGAACAAACGATCTTACTAATTATACTATTAAAGGATATGCTATTGGTGATTGCGGAAATAGTGATACCGTATTGCTTGTTATTCGAGTTGATAATGCCGCAAACAAACCTGTTGTTGGAACTATAAAAATTACCCCATCTTCTTGTCCTGGCGAATATATTTATTCTGTAACTCCATTGCAAGGAGCTATATCATATAACTGGATTTTACCCGCACAAGCTACGGGGGTTTCAAATACCAATGAAATATTTGTTACCTACACCGCAGCTTATACTGGAACTATTAGTTTAATAATTACCGATAATTGTGGTACTAGTAATCCATCTGTAATACCTGTTAGTGTTAGCACTTCAGGTAAAACGGCCATGTTGTATGTTGCAAACAGCTCGGCACTTACTACGCATGAATTATCCATTCGTACTCGTTTACAAGATAGTCTTTTCTATACAGTAGGTTTAATGGATAATAATGATACATGGGGCGGTGCCGCATTATGTTATGATGTTATTGTGGTTGCTGGAACGATTGCAAATAATGTACGAACTGAAGTTAAAAACGTGGGTATTCCTCTGGTGAGTTTTAGTGATGATGCAAATGATGGGGGAGCATTTAGAAGTTTAGGGATGGAGAGTATTAGTAGTTATAATGCTGAGAATCGTGTAGGAAAAAATACAGTAACACAAATAAATATTATAAATAACTCACATGTAATAACCTCTGGATTGCCTCTTGGAAATGTTACCGTATACAAAGCATCGCGAAGCGCTGTGTGGAGTGAGGCGCATCCAAACGCCATTGATTTGGCACGCTCATCAAATACGGTAGCAAATGCTTTTTATAAGCCAGTTGATTCGGCATATATTTTCTGTTTTGAGAAGAATATATTGATGTGGAATAGCTTTAATGCACCAGCAAGACGTGTTGGTTTGTTTATAGACAAAGGGGTTAATATGAGTATTGATATGACCAAGGCTGGATTAAAGATTTTTGATATGGCTGTTTGTTGGGCCACGAATTCTTGTTTTTTATGTCCCTCAACATTGGTTGGTGCAAGTACTATAACACATGTTAATTGCAATTCGGCATCAACCGGAGCCATACAAATAAGCCCAGCGAATGGTCTGGCTCCATACTCGTATTCATGGAGTAATGGTAAGACCACAAAAGATATATCTGTAATTTCAGCTGCTACATACAGGCTAACAATAACCGATAGTAAAGCATGTACATCATCTGCGGTATTTGTTGTTTCACAAGCTTCTGCACTCGTTATAGGAGGTTCTAAAGTCGATTTAAATTGTAATGCTGCTTCTACCGGAACAATTGATATTGCAATAACGGGCGGAAGCACGCCGTTTTCATTTTCTTGGAATACGGGTTCTGTAAATGAAGATCAAAATTCTTTGTCGGCAGGAACGTACAATGTTACAGTTAGTGACACAAAAGCTTGTCTGATTACCTCTAGTTATACGCTAACACAACCGCTTGCAATTAATGTAAGTACTGCGATTAATCATATTAGTTGTTCGGGTGGTAGTGATGGGAGTATTGCTGTGACAGTAAGTGGAGGAAATACACCATACACTTATTCATGGGGAACGGGTGCAACTTCAAATTCGATTTCTGATTTGACACAAAGTGCTTATATGTTTAGTGTGAGAGATAGTAAGTCGTGTCAGTATTCAAATTCATATTCCATTACACAATCTACGCCGCTAGTTGTTACAGGTATCTCAACGGCGGTGAGTGCTGCAGGCGGAAGCAATGGTGCTATTACTACTACACCCTCGGGTGGCAGCTTACCTTATACGTATTCATGGACGAATGGAAAAACGACACAAGATCTATCAAATCTGATAGCAGGAGATTATACTATAAGCCTAACCGATACAAAGATGTGTACTACTACAGCAACATGGTCGATTGGAGAACCTGGTTTAATTACCCTTACTGGGGTTTTGTTGCACCCTAGTTGTAACAGTTCAAGTGATGGTTCAATACAGTTAAGTGTTAGCCACGGTGTTACACCCTATCAATATAGTTGGAGCAATGCTAAAACCAGCGATTTAATAAATGGACAAGTTGCTGGCCTATATTCAGTTACTGTGACTGATGCTACAGCGGCGACTAAAACAGCATCTTTTACAATTACTCAACCAAATATAATGACAATTGTAAAAAATCCCATACCTGCTAGTTGTCATTCACTGGCAAATGGAGTTATTGATATTACTGTCTCAGGGGGCATGCCATCCTATACTTATCAATGGTCTAATTTGGCAACAACACAAGATGTGACGAATTTAAAAGCAGGTACATATACTATTACAATTTCGGATACACGTGCCTGTAAGTTAACATCATCAGCTATTGTAACACAGCCTGATAGTATACAAATTAATGATTCTGTTTTCTCGCCAAGCTGTTTTGGTAATAGTAATGGAGGTATTTTATTAAGTGTAACAGGCGGCGTTTTACCATATATTTATAATTGGAGTAATGGAAGAACCGTTGAAGATCTTTCAAATATTTCGTATGGTACCTATATGCTTAATTTACGCGATAGTAAATTATGCCTTGTTACTAAAATATTTTCAGTTTCTCAACCTGCTGATTTAGTCATTGTCCCTCTAATTACACCTACTTCTTGTTTTGGGAAAAATGATGCATCCATACAAGTTGTTGCATCAGGTGGAACAACACCTTATTCTTATTTGTGGGTCGATGGACATAGCGCATCACAGCATTTAGATTTAGTTGCAGGAAATTATAAAATAAGTATTACAGATAAAAAATTATGTTCTACATCAGCATCGTTTGATATAATAGAAACAGATTCTATAATGGTTACTGAAACAATAACGCCAAGTGCTTGCGGAAATGCATCAGGTAGTATTATGCTGAGCGGAGGTGTATACAATTATGCTTGGTCAAATGGGCAAACAAATAGCACCACTACGGAATTGAATTCTGGTGAGATTTATACCGTTAGGGTATCAACAGCCTTTGATTGTTACAAGGAGTTTAGTTATGAGATGTCAGGAGTTCCTGCCTTAGTAATTGATACCATTGAAATTATTCGTCCTTATTGTTCCGAGATTAATGACGGGGTTATTGAGTTAAGTATTTCAGGTGGTAGTGGAAATGCAAGCTATGCATGGACTAATGGGAAAAAGGATTTGAGAATTGAAAATTTGAGAGAAGGGAATTATACTTTATTGGTTCAAGATGAGGCGTGCAATTTAGAAGCAAGTGTAAAACTGACCAATCTAAAATCTGCTTGTATAATGATACCTACCGTGTTTTCACCAAATGATGATGGTTTTAATGATCGTTGGGAATTCTTTAGTGACAAAAATAATCAGCGACAAATATCTTTACAATCCATATATCCGAATTTAACGGTTGAGGTTTACAATAGAATGGGTATGTCGGTATTTAAATCTGAAAAAGGCTATCCTAAAGCATGGGACGGTAAGTTAAATGGGCTATCATTACCTATTGATTCCTATCATTTTATTATTAATTTAGGAAATGGTGAAAAGCAAATGATAGGGCAGATTACAATTTTGAAGTAATTCCTATCATCGCTTAAATGCCATGAATTTGTCGCAATGTAATCCTTTTTAATACACATATAATGAGATGTATATATGTATGGAAAGGATTTGGTATGTTTTTGTTTAAACTTTTTTTCTTTAATGAGAAGCTTTGAATATCCTTAAATTTATTTTTTTGTGTATTTTTGAATTAAACTATTAAAATATATTTTTATGAGAAACAAACTACTAATTTTGCTATGTGTATTTGCTATAAATGCATACAGTCAGCCAACTACAAATCCGGTGCTGACAAAATACCCATTAAAAACAGCACATTGGACAAAAGACCTAAAATGGAATTTAGTTACCGATGTTACTGTTACTAATGCCGTTGTGTTAAATACGTCTTTTTCAGATCCTAAATTTCCAAATGCCGCAGCTAGCGTTTGGGTAATTGATTCTGTGAATTTGGCTGCTATAATGAATGGTATTAGCACAGGTGGCGGTGGCGTACTTTATTTTCCTGCTGGTGACTACATTTTTGATTTTGATGTTTACCTTCCATCAAATGTGGTGTTACGTGGCGCAACGCCACCAGCAGATAAGCAAGATGCTTTATTGAACACTTTTTCGCCTCCAACACATTTTATTTTCCCAAAATACTTGTATAACAATTCAGGTGTAGGAACAGCTCGGCAGACTGCATTTAAGCATATTCATGGTGCAAGTTCTGTTGATAATGCTGGTTTGATATGGCTTACCATTAATCGTGCAATGATTAACTTTTTACCCGCTCCTGCAGAATGGTCAACTACTATTTTACCTGCTGATGAGCCACCTTATTCGGGTACATACACACAGCCACAACCAAAAACGGTAAGTGAGAATATTATTATTATGGGTGTTAGAAATACCAATGCTGTTGAGGCTGATAAAGATGTACCAAATGCAAATCAGAATGCATGGCAACGATATCCCAATCGCCGTACAGGTAATGTAAATGTTTTTGTTTATAAAAATGGTTTTATTGCTAATAATCGTATAAACGATGTTGAGGCATGTGCTTATTTTGGTGATGGAAATCCCTATAATGGCGATGCACACCATCCTACAGAATTGGGTGCAGAGGTTGCAAGTGCTTATGCAAATACGACCTATACTATTCAATCCGATGACTATGCTATACCAAATTACAAAAATGGTTTAGGCGTTGATGTTGGAACCATTAAGTTTGTTTATAATAATCATTATGGAATGATGATAAACAGAGGTAAATTAGCTTATTATCCCGCTACAAAAATGACAAATTGGTTTGGAACTATTTGGGGATATACAGCTATTGAGGAACCAGCCTCAATGGGAACTAATATTGAGGTTCTTGATAACTGGGTATTTAAAACCATGCGACCTGCCTTGCAAGTAGGCGGTAATGGTATTGAAGTGAGACGCAATATCACTCGCGACTGGAAACAAAAAGAAGATGTGGTGAATAATGTTTTCATTGGTCCAGATGGAAGGAGTACACCTGCTGGTGCAACAACATTTGAAAATAGAGCTATTGATATTTCGGGATGGAATTGTTTAGTAGATAGTAATTTTATTGAAGCATATCGTTCAAAAGTCGGTGGTTATTTATCTACAGATGGTGAAGGTATTTTACATCAGGAATCGTCGGGCTCTACAATAAATGGAATGATTATTACGAATAATTTTAGTTATAACTATATTGGTTTATATAAGTCAAAAAATATTTATAATGCAAATATTTCAAACAATAAGCTATATGGTACTAATTTATTGGTTCAGGCTGATCATAATGGGGGTCCCGCTTCATGCTTTAATGTGACCGTAAGCAATAATATTGTAGATAATGATATTTCTTTATTAGGCTCAAATGGTGGAGCCAATTGTTTTGCTGATGGCAATGAAACTGGTGGTAATTTAATTATTTCCTGTTATGTTCAAGAGTCAAATACTGCTGGGAATATTGCTTGGCGCGCAGCTAGTGGTATTTCAGGTGTAATTGCTACGGGCCCTTGTATTGATATGGTGGTACCTTCTGTCTCAATTTCTAACCCAGCAACAAATACGTATATTGCTGATATTCCCGCTTTACCCGTTAATTTAGGGGTACAAGCAAGTATGACGGGGATTAGTGATTTTAGTTTTTGGAAGATAAAACTCTTTATTAATATGATGATAATTACGGATTCTTTAAATGTTGATGGTAGTTATACATATCCTTGGACGATCACCGAAAAGAATGAGTTTAATATTACAGCACAAATTACGAATCCGGCTGACGCTAAAATATATTATACAGTTGCTCGAATTTATACTGTTGGAGGTCAAAATGATAATCCAGACAATGTGGTATTGAATGCTGCTGATATTAATGCAAGTGTTTTAGCATATCCAAATCCTACCTCGGGTTTGCTTGATGTTAAAGTAGCAGATATCCTTGTAGGTGGAACTATGGATATATTTGATATTAATGGAAAGAAGGTTGAGCAATTGAATGCAATAAATTCTAATGTTAGCTTTGATCTCAGCAATGCAGGAACAGGAATTTACTTTATTGTAGTTTCAAATGGAAAAGAAAGAGAGACTACAAAAGTTATTGTAGAATAAATTATAGAATGATTCAATAAAAAAGCCGAAAATTATTTCGGCTTTTTTTATTTTTTGATTAGTCGTTTGTTTGCCTGTAAGAGGAAATGCATATCAATATCACTAAGAAGAATTCTTAATCACGGAGTGCACTAAGGTCGCCACGGCGACACTAAGTGCACTAAGAAAAAGTATGTGGCAGAGGACTTTTGCAGAGTAATACCATTCAGTTTTTTACTTTAATTTTTCTTTGCGTCGCCGCGGCGACCTCTGCGAAATCCTTAGCGTTCGGCGCAGCGAATTGCGGTTAAAAAACCTGATGTGCTGATGAGAAACACTAAAGCAATAAGAACAAAAAGTTTGCCGAGGCGAATACTAGCCTTTCAAAAAACGAGTTTTAAAAACATCTGTTTATCTTTAAGCAAAACTCACCTAAGTATAATTGTACATTAATCCAATGAATTCTGTGATATACTCCTAATAGGTCTCTTTTAATCGTTAACCGTGCTATTTAATTGCGATTGGAGTTGTATGTCCTCGCCATATAATAAGCGCCTAGTTAGAGATTTACAACGAAAAATTAATAACTTTTTCGTTGCTCCAACCATTTCTCAACGGTGGTAAAATCTTTCTCTAATCGTTTTGCATAATCCGTAATCTGATCTTTACATATTTTACCCACATCATAATATTGCGATTCAGGATGCGCTATAAAAAACCCACTAACAGAACTTACTGGCATCATCACATAATTTTCACTTAAATTTATTCCTGTCTTTTCACTTGCATTCATTAAGTCGAAGAGGATTTTTTTGTCGTAATGGCATGGATTGGTTGGGTAGCCAGGTGCCGGACGAATACCTTTATACCTGAGGGTAAGCATGTCTTTTAAGGATAAGTTTTCGTTTTTATCATAACCCCAGAATGTTTTTCTAACATCTTCATGTAAAATTTCAGCAAATGCTTCGGCTAAACGATCGGCAAGTAATTCAATCATGATTGCATTGTAATCGTCATTTTCTTTTTTGAAATTTTCGATGTGTTCATTAAGTCCGTGGCCTGTTGTAACTGCAAAGCCACCAATATAATCTTTTTGTTGCGATTGTTTTGAGCTTATAAAATCACTTAATGCAAAATAGTGTGGCGTTTTAGGTTTGAGGCCTTGTTGACGTAGTGTTGGGATTTTATTTTTCACAGTGCTTCTTGATTCATCAGTGAACACTATAATATCATCGCCCTCGGATGCCGCAGGATAAAAACCAATAATCCCTATTGGTTTAATAAGGCCATCGCGCTCAATCTTATCAAGCATTGTTTGCGCATCTTCAAAAAGTTTCTTTGCAGCTTCACCTTTTTGTGGGTCATTAAGAATTTCAGGATAGTTGCCATCCATCTCCCATGCGCGGAAGAAGAAACTCCAATCGATATAGTTGCGTAATTTTTTAACCGAATATTCCGTAACTACTTTTTCGCCTATGAATGTTGGTATAACTGGAACATAATTGGAGTCGGGAATAAAACGTTTTGATCGTGCTTCATCAATACTAAGAAATATTTTATCGCTTTTTTTCTGTTCGTGTTTTATCCGTAATGCGTTCTGTTCGTGTTTTATTTTTTCGATATATGGTAAAACATTTGTGCTGAGTAATTCGCTAACCACAGGTACACTTCGTGATGCATCGCTAACGTGAACTGTTACTCCCGAATATTCTGTTGAGACTTTCACAGCAGTATGCATGGGTGAGGTAGTTGCTCCACCAAGTAATAGCGGTATTTTAATGCCGCGTGATTCCAATTCTTTGGCAACACTTACCATCTCGTCAAGCGATGGCGTGATTAGGCCGCTGAGACCTATAACATCTGGTTTTTCTCTTTCAATAGCTTCAAGTATTTTCTCTTTTGAAACCATTACACCGAGGTCAACGATATCATAATTATTACAGCCTAAAACAACGGCAACAATATTTTTTCCTATATCATGTACATCGCCTTTTACAGTAGCAATTAAGAATTTTCCTTTTGAACTTTTTGCACCACCGCTTTTCTCTGCATCAATAAAAGGAAGGAGATAGGCCACCGCTTTTTTCATTACACGAGCGCTCTTTACTACTTGTGGGAGGAACATTTTACCCTCACCAAATAGATCGCCTACTACATTCATGCCATCCATTAAGGGGCCTTCAATAACGCGTAATGCGAGATCAAACTGGGTTCTTATTTCTTCAATATCTTCATTGATATGCGTATCTATTCCTTTGATGAGGGCGTGTTGTATGCGTTCCTTAACAGGTAATGAGCGCCATTCGTCAATACGTACATCTTCTTTTCCGCTTCCTTTTACTGTTGCAGCATAATCTAAAAGACGTTCGGTTGCATTGTCACGTCGGTTTTGAATAACGTCTTCAATATACTCCATTAACTCTTTGGGAACATCGTCATACACTTCGAGCATGGCAGGGTTTACGATACCCATATCCATTCCCTCGCGTACAGCATGATAGAGGAAGGCTGAATGCATGGCTTCGCGTACTACATTATTTCCACGAAATGAGAAGGATACATTACTTACGCCGCCACTAATTTTGCAGTAGGGTAAATTTTCTTTTATCCATTTGGTACTGGCGAAAAAGTCGAGCGCATAGTTTTTGTGCTCGTCCATGCCTGTGGCAACGGTTAATACATTAGGGTCAAAAATAATATCCTCAGGAGCCATTTTTACCACTTCTGTAAGTATTCGATAGGCGCGGGTAAAAATTTCTTTACGGCGTTCAACACTATCGGCCTGCCCTTTTTCATCAAAAGCCATTACCACAACAGCAGCGCCATAGCGACGTATTTTTTGTGCATACCTTATAAAGGGCTCTTCGCCTTCTTTTAAACTGATTGAATTTACTACCGGTTTGCCGGGTATGCATTTTAAACCTGCTTCAATAACGTCAAATTTTGATGAGTCGATCATGATGGGAACTCTTGATATTTCAGGCTCACTGACGATAAGATTCAAAAATAAGGGCATTACATTTAGGGCATCAATCATGCCTTCATCGAGGCAAACGTCAATCATTTGTGCACCGCCTTCCACTTGTTCGCGGGCAACGCTGAGAGCTGCGTCATATTTTTCGTCGATAATGAGTTTTGCAAATTTGCGTGAACCGGTAACATTGGTACGTTCGCCAATATTAATGAAATTATTATTTTCTAATGCAATGAGTGGTTCTAGACCGCAATAACGTGCAAGTCTTGGCTGTCCCTTTTTTACACGTGGCTTATAGTTTTGCGCGCGCAAGGCAATTTCTTTTATATGATCGGGGGTACTACCACAGCATCCTCCAATGATGTTTACTAGGTTCTTTTTAAAATATGCTTCAACTAAATCGCCCATCATTTCAGGTGTTTGATCGTATTTGCCAAAAGCATTTGGCAAGCCAGCATTGGGGTGAGCACTAACAAAGAAGGGTGAATTATCCGATAGTACCTCAACATATTGTGTGAGTTTATCGGCTCCTAATGAGCAGTTTAAGCCAATGCTGAGAAGCGGAAAATGGGCTACTGAATATAAAAATGCCTCTACGGTTTGTCCCGAGAGGTTTCGTCCGCTGGCATCGGTTACCGTCATTGACACCATAACCGGAACACGTTTATTTAATTCTTGAAAGAGCTCATCAATAGCATACAGTGCAGCTTTGGCGTTAAGGGTATCAAAAACCGTTTCAAGCATTAAAATATCGGCGCCACCATCAATCAGTCCTTTAGCCTGTTCTTTATAGGCTATAACGAATTCATCAAATGTTGCGCTACGGAAACCAGGGTTATTTACATCGGGACTAATGGATGCTGACTTATTGGTAGGGCCAATGGAACCAGCTACATATCGTGGTTTTGACGGTGTTTTTTTAGTGTACTCGTTGGCTACATTTTTTGCAATGCGTGCGGCTTCAACATTTATTTCATAGGCCAGATGCTCTAACCCATAGTCGGCTTGAGAGAAATGGTTAGCGTTAAAGCTATTTGTTGAAACGATATCCACTCCAGCATCGAAATATTGGGCGTGAATGGCGGTAATGGCATCAGGTTTTGTGAGCACCAAAAGATCATTATTGCCCTTTAGTTCGTGGGTGTGCAGCTTAAAACGCGTACCACGGTAATCGTCTTCAACTAACTTTAAACGTTGAATCATTGTGCCCATAGCGCCATCAAGCACTAGGATTCGTTCATTGAGCAGATTTTGAATATCCATTAAATGTTTATTTAGAGAGTGCAATTTAAGTATTTTTTGTCGATTTTCTAAAAGAGAGTGACGCGTGACGGAGAAGTTCTCTATTTATTCCATATTAGTGTTCTTTTAAGAGATGAAATGTATATTGAAATTTAATTTGTATTATATAAAATGACATCAATCAAAACAGAACTTTTAGAAGGTATGGTAAACGATGCCTAGTTAAGTAGTCTAGAATAACTCATTGTAAAAATAACACAACAACAAGCAAGAAGTAAAGTGAAATTTACTGCAAGCAAAAGAGGCTTGAGTAATGGATAAGTAGGTTTCAAAGATAAATTTACAACTATTTTTTTAGAGCGGATTTTCTTTTTTATATTTGCTTATCGATATACTATAATCGGTTCATAAACAGATCAAGTTCTTTTCTCTGATTTTCGTTTAACTCGTTTTTATGACCCATTATATTTGTTATGAAAGTCATATAAGCAGCAGCTTCAAGTACTTCGAGGCGGTCAAATGCCTCGAGTAATGTACGGCCGGTGGTGAGTACGCCGTGTTTTTCGAGAATAATGATAGATGATTTTGTGGCAGCTTCGGACACAATTTCGGCAAGCATGTGGCTGCCCATAAGTGCATAGGGAGCAAGTATAGGTTCGCCGAGTATAGCAAAAGCCTCAGCAATGAGATGTGTGTTAATGGGCGTCTGTAATGCCGAGAACGCTGTAGCTGTTGGTGGATGCGCATGCACTATGGCATGTACGTTATTACATTTTTTATATATAAAACGATGCATGGAGGTTTCAATACTTGGTTTTAACCGCGGTGTTCTATTCTCTCCATTTAAACTTATTTGTACTATTTCTTTGTGATGTGTTAAGGCTTTATCATTGGCCGATGGTGTAATTAACATTCGGTCACACGCTACCAAAAGACTGATGTTTCCGCCCGATGTGGTGGTAAGTTTTTGCGTGTAAAGTCGGCGCATGAAACGTGCTACCTCTTTTCGCTCGTGTAAATAGCGGCGCATCATTTTTTTACAATATCTCCAACACCGTTTAATACCAAATGCGGACGATAAGCAAAATTGCCGAGGTCGTTTTTCTTAGTGATACCGCTCAATACAAGGCAGGTGTCAATTTCCGATTCGAGCCCAGCTAAAATATCGGTATCCATGCGATCGCCAATGATAACGGCATCTTCGCGTTGTACGCCGAGTTTCTTTAATGCGTTGCGCATCATAAGCGGATTGGGTTTACCAATGAAATAGGCCTCTTTACCTGTGGCTAATTCAATGGGTGCTATGAGTGCTTTGGTGGCGGGTGCAATACCGTGCTCAATAGGACCATTTAAATCGGGATTGGTGCCTATGAGCTTTGCCCCTTTAATAACAAGGTTTACAGCTTTCTCAATGCTGTCATAATTGTAGTTGTGCGTTTCGCCTACAACAACATAATCGGGATTAACATTATTCATGGTATATCCTACTTCATACATGGCGTTTATTAAACCCGCTTCTCCTATTATATACGCGCTGCCATTTGGCTTTTGATTGCTGAGGAAGATGGCGGTAGCCAGTGCACTAGTGAAGAAGTGCGTGTCACCTACATCGACACCCAAACGTTTAAGCTTTTCACTTAGTTCTTTTGGAGTTCGCTCGCTACTATTGGTAAGAAATAAGAATTTTTTATTCTCGGTACGTAGCCATTTAATAAAATCTTTTACGCCAGGAAGTAGCTTGTTGCCGTGATAAATAACACCATCCATATCGCAGATAAAGCCTTTTTTCTGGTGGAGGTTTTCGATGCTTTTTTTACTTATTGCCATGATATGAGTACTTAGGTTTAGGTGCAAAGTTAGTAAAATTTACGAACAATATTAATTACTAAGAACACTAAGGGGAAAGTAAAAAGTTGAAAGTAAAGAGTTGAAAGAAAGCCACTGAGGATATTAAGTTTATGAGTTGATTCGCCGCGGCGGAGTTTATTAGTTTATGTGAGCTGTAGTGAGGATCACAATCGGTATTTCATGGTAATTTTTCTTTGCGTCGCTGCGGCGACCTCTACGAAATCCTTTGCGTTCGCCGCAGCGAATTGCGGTTAAATTTGAAAGTAAAAAGGGTAAAGAAAAAAGTTGAAAGAAAACCACTAAGACACTAAGAGAATTTTTTATCACTAAGAACAGTGAGAAATGAGATGTATCAAAACTCTCTGCTGCTTACCTTATGAAGATATTCTGTGGGTTAGGAGATGTATTCCAACGCTTATTCTGTGGCTTTGGTTTTGTGATTTTATGCTTAGTTATTATGATTTTCATCATAGCGACAAATGATTATTCTTCTATAATTAATTTTTTATTATCTAGCGCAATAATTCCCCATCAAGTATTTTTAACACTTCATTTATAATGGATTTACTTTCTTCTTCTGTTTTAATAGTTTTAAAATACTTAATTTTTTTATCAAGGCCAACAATTATAATAATTCCAGCATCGTCTGTTTCTTTAAAACCCCAATTTTTTTTAAGTGTATAGTCTGTATCTAACAAAATTACTGATCCCGCAAACTGCTGCTCTTTCTGGCGCGCTTTCATGCGAATTGCGGCATTCGGCAACCATGTATCAGCACAACTGCCAATACCAATACCCTGATGTTTTGCAGGTGAATAATTACGTGCTTTTATTGCATTTGACAGCGCATCATTCACATCTTTTACATCAGGATCGGTATAAAAAATAGTGATAATTTTTTCACCAATAAATGGTATTGCTTTTGCTATATCATTACCGTCTCTTAGTGTGACCGTTTGTACAGTAGAGCCTACATTAATTGATGATTGTGAAAATACAACTCCTACAATTTGCAAAAGCAGGACTAGAAGAATGTTTGTTTTATTCATTTGTATTACATTTAAATGAAACATAAATTATTTTAATAATTCAAAACTATTTATTTCTCTTCTATATGCA
Organism: Bacteroidales bacterium; assembly: GCA_038248505.1. Classification (GTDB taxonomy): domain Bacteria; phylum Bacteroidota; class Bacteroidia; order Bacteroidales; family JBBRXJ01; genus JBBRXJ01. The sequence continues at coordinate 10,634 of JBBRXJ010000025.1, read as the reverse complement.
TCAATAGGTAAACAAGTACAAACTAAATTACGATCGCCATGTGCATCATTTACCCGACCAACTGTTGGCCAGAATTTTTTCTCATGCAACCACTTCAAGGGATAAGCTGCTTTTTGTCGTGTATAGCTATGTGCCCAATCATCGGATACTACATCATCAATGGTATGTGGTGCATTCTTTAATACATTATCTTCTCTATCAGCTTTGCCATTTTGTACCTCCATAATCTCTTGATGGATGGAAATCATTGCTTCAACAAAGCGATTTAATTCTTCAAGTGATTCACTCTCGGTTGGCTCAATCATTAATGTGCCGTGAACGGGGAAAGATAAGGTGGGTGCATGAAATCCATAATCCATTAAACGTTTTGCAATGTCGGTTTCACTTATACCACTTTGAGTTTTAAGTGCACGACAATCAATAATTAATTCATGGGCAACACGGCCATTGATGTTTGAATATAAGACAGGGAAATACTCATTTAAACATGCTGCTAAATAATTTGCAGATAGAATAGCAATTTCTGTTACTCTGCGTAAGCCAGGTGCGCCAAGCATTTTGCAGTATGCATATGAAATAGTAAGGATACTTGCGCTTCCATATGGTGCAGCTGAAACGGCTGTAATTCCTTTTGTTCCGCCTGTTGCTGATAATGGGTGGCCAGGTAAAAATTCAACCAATTTATCGGCCACACAAATGGGCCCCATGCCAGGTCCGCCACCTCCATGTGGTATAGCAAAGGTCTTGTGTAGGTTTAGGTGACATACATCGGCACCGATTTTAGCTGGGCTAGTAAGTCCAACTTGTGCATTCATATTAGCGCCATCCATATAAACTAAGCCGCCATTATTATGAATGATGGCAGTCATTTCTTGTATGTTCGATTCAAAAACACCATGCGTTGATGGATAGGTGACCATAAAGCAACTGAGGTCGTTCTTGTGCTTTTCTGCTTCTAGTTTTAGAGCATCAATATTTATATTCCCATTTTCTTCGCAAGGTATTACAACGATACGCATGCCTGCCATGGCTGCGCTTGCTGGGTTGGTGCCATGTGCTGATGATGGAATGAGTACCACATTGCGATGTTCTTCTTTGCGGCTGATATGATATTGTCGAATGACAAGTAATCCTGCATATTCTCCAGCAGCACCACTATTGGGCTGAAATGAAACACCTGAAAATCCTGTAATTTTTAAAAGATATTTTCCAAGTACATTTATCATTTCATAATATCCTTCTGCCTGTTCTAAAGGTACACATGGATGTATATTACCAAAATCAGGCCAGCTGAGAGGCATCATTTCAATAGCCGCATTCATCTTCATGGTACAGCTGCCGAGCGGAATCATAGAATGTGCTAACGAAAAATCTTTCATCTCCAGTCGTTTAATATAACGCATCATCTCTGTTTCGCTCCGATATTTATTAAACACATCTTGTAATAGTATTTTATCTTTGCGTAATAGTGATGATGGAATGACTATGTTATGAGGAATCTCGCGAAATGGAATGTATTTCTTTTTTGCAGCGATTGAAAATATTTCATTTAGAAGATTTAAATCATCTAGCAATGTTGTTTCGTCAAGACTTATAGATAAGCTATGTTCAGCAGTATAATTAAAATTGACTTCACGTTCTAGTGCAATTTCGGCTATTCTCTCAACATTTATATTTGATGGCAACGTAATTTTTAAAGTATCAAAAAACAAATCGTTTTCAATTTTGTATCCTAACTCTTTTATTTTTGATGCTAGTAAAACTGTTTGATAGTGAATATGTAGTGCAATATTTTTAAGACCATTATACCCATGATACACCGCATACATACCCGCCATATTAGCAAGTAGCGCTTGCGCTGTGCAAATATTTGAGGTGGCACGCTCGCGCTTAATATGTTGCTCACGTGTTTGTAGCGACATACGAAGGGCGTTATTCCCGTTTTTATCAACCGAAACGCCAATAATACGTCCTGGCATTACGCGTTTAAATTCATCTTTGGTGGCAAAATAAGCAGCATGAGGCCCGCCAAATCCCATTGGTATTCCAAATCGTTGCGTTGAACCAAAAACAATATCAGCTCCCCAAGCTGCGGGTGGAACCAGAATTACTAAAGACATAATATCTGCACAGGCGGCAATCATAATGTTTTTTGCATGCATTTTTTTTGCAAAATCGGAATAGTCTACAATGCTGCCATCTGCTGCTGGATATTGCACAAGAGAACCAAAAAATCCTGCATCGGGAGTAAAGTTTTTGTAATCACCAATTACCAATTCAATATCAAGTGGGCTAACACGTGTGCGCAATACATCAAGTGTTTGGGGGAATATATTTGAATCAGCAAAAAATTTATTTGCATTTGATGCCACCAAATCTCGTGAACGCATGTTGTACATCATTACCATTGCTTCGGCTGCAGCTGTTGATTCGTCTAATAACGATGCATTGGCAATTTCCATTCCTGTTAGGTCAATAACCATGGTCTGAAAATTCAATAAGGCTTCCAAGCGACCTTGTGAAATCTCTGCCTGGTAGGGAGTGTATGAGGTATACCAAGCAGGGTTTTCAAGAATATTTCGCATAATAACTGGAGGCAATATTGTATTGTAATATCCACAACCGATAAAAGTTTTGTAGATTTTATTTAAGGCAGCAATTTCTCTAATATGTCTGTTATATTCATATTCACTAATCCCTTCAGGTAGGTCTATGTCTGATGTAAGCAGAATGGAGCTGGGTATTGTTTGTTGAATTAGCGCATCAACAGTTTTAAGACCTATTTTTCCAAGCATCTTTGTGATATCAGCCTCACGTGGACCGATATGCCTTTCAATAAATTTTTCGAGAGACATAAAATGTAATAATATGATTTATAAATAATTAAATGAAAAGCGCTTTCGTTTTTCTTTTATGAAATTAAGGAAAAAAAAGATGCCGTTTGCATTCGTCATTGGTAGTTTTCAATTATTATGAACAAGATACGGATTGTGTTCTTTTTCATGTTTTATACTTGTATTCCGATCATGTCCACTTAAAACCAATGTGTTCTCTGGAAGTGTTAATAGTCTGTTGTTTATACTATTAACAAGTCTGTTGTGGTTTCCTCCAGGTAGGTCGCTTCTGCCAATGTTTTCAAAGAATAATACATCTCCACAAAGGAGAATATGACTAGCTGAATTATAAAAGGCAAGTGATCCAGGGGAATGACCTGGTACATGAATGCAGCTTAGTTTTGAATTTCCAAATACTACAGTCATGTCATGTTCCAAAAAGTTTATAGGTTCGGAAGGCTGAGGGCAGTGCAACGAAAATATTTCGGCATATACATTTGCTTGTTGAACTAAAAAATGATCCTCTTTATGCATCTGTATTTTTAATCTATACTTTTCTGAAACAAAGGCAGCACCCAGCAAGTGATCTACATGACCATGTGTGAGTAAAATTCCCTTGGGTAATAGTTTTTGTTCTTCAATAAATGTTGTAAGACGATCTTGCTCTCTATTATTTGAACATGCTGGATCTATAATCATTGCTTCGCCAGTATCGTCATATATTACATAGGTATTGACTTGAAACGGATTGAATGTAAAAACACTATATTTCATTTTTTTATTAATTGTTAAAAACGCATGCGCATTTACTTTATGATGTGCCCTTTAACATGGGAACAAAAGCAAAGGCCCCGTGGGTTGATTTTAGTAGTTCGCCATCCATAGTCTTTTCTATTAGAGTCATAACTTGTGTATCGCCAGAACCGTAAGGCAATACCATTCTGCCACCAGGTTTTAATTGCTCAATTAGTGCGATAGGTATTTCAGGAGCCGCCGCAGTAATTAAAATACGATCATAGGGGCCATAGGTTGCTTTACCTTGATAACCATCGCCATAGAAGAGATGTAGTGAATAATTTAAGGATTCAAGATGTGCTTTTGATTTGAGATACAGCTCTCTGAAACGCTCAATTGAGAATACTTTAGCACCCATCTCAACAAGTACTGCTGCTTGATAGCCAGAGCCTGTTCCTATTTCAAGAATTTTTTGTCGTTTCTCAACTTGTAGTAATTGCGTTTGTACTGCTACGGTAAAGGGTTGTGATATGGTTTGTCCATTGCCAATAGGAAAAGCTTGATCTTTATAAGCGAAATTGATAAAGCCGCTTTCCATAAAGGTATGACGGGGTACGCGACCTATTGCAGAAAGTACTTGATCGTCATGAATTCCTTTTGCTCGTAATTCTTGTACCAATTTATTCCGCAATCCTTTATGCTGATAGCTATCAATAAGGTCCATTATAATAAAATCTTTTGTTTTCAACATTATACGGTTAATAAAACAATGCTTAATTAACTCTGTGAAATTATTAAAAAAACTAAGTTTGTATGACAAAAATCGATAAATACATGATAAAACTAGGCATTGCAGGCATTGGCAGACATACAGAGCTTGATATTGAGCAAATACAAAACCATAGTGAAATTGAAATAGTAGGTATTTATGACCGACGAATTGAGGTGGCTGAAAATGCCGCATTAAAGCATAATTTGGTCGTTTATGGAAATATTGATGCAATGGCTACGGCTTGTGATACAATTTTGGTATATGAATCAGCTAAAGATTACGCTACAATTGCTTGCATACTAAAAAATTCAAAACATTTAGTTATTAGTGGCTTTTTACTTCTTAATGACGATTCATTACGAGATCTCCAGAAAACGGCTAATGAGGCTGATGTTAAAATTCTTATTGCACGTTCTGGTAGAGGAAACCTCGCATTCAGAAAGGCATCTGTACAATTTGAAACTCTTGGCTTTATTAGTATACAGCATAAAATGAATCTACATACAGGCCTTGAAGATACATTGCTAATTATTAGAAGAATGCTTCCTGATATTGATATGGCTCTTGCAAGTATTAATAGTAATACCCGAAAGGTGAGTGCTAATGGTATCTCTTTAGTAGGCCATACCCCCGATATGATCCATACTGCTATTGAATTTGATAATGGCTCGGTTGCAAATATTACCGCCTCAAGAATTGCTCTTCAAGAGGAACATCGGATCGATTTTTATGAGCCAGGCCGTCATTTAACAATCGATTTTATTGGGCAAACAATAGATCATTCATCAATCGCTTTTATTAGTCAAAATCAGCCTGAAGTGTTATCAAATATACAAATCGAAACAAAATCATATTCGTTGGATGATAGTTTAGGTATTGTAAATGAGCTACTTGCTTTGCAAATTGCAATAAATGAAAACACAGCCACTTTTTGTGGCTTAATTGAAAATAATTTAGTAGTTAATATAGCTAATCAGCTGACAGATAAAATGAAGCGTATTTCAAATCTGTAAATATATTTTCTCAATACAATAAATATTAGCATCTTTACGATATCCTTAAAATGTGCTGAATGAACAAACGCTATCAAACGCTAAAATATCTAACATCCGATTTTATTGCCGCTTTGTTGGCTTGGACATCTTTTTTTATTTACAGAAAAGTTTTTATAAGTCAATATGATTCTATTGTTAGTCTTTTATTAGATAAAAATTATTTTATTAGTATTCCTCTTATTCCTTTTTTTTGGATTACGCTTTATTACATTCAAGGATACTATTCAGAAGCATATCGTAAATCAAGGTTTAATGAACTTGGGCAAACTGTTATTATTACTATAGTAGGAACAACCATTCTCTTTTTTGTTGCCATTTTAGATGACACCATTGATTCGTACAAAAATTATTATTCTTATTTTATTACACTTTTCAGTCTCCATTTTGTACTAACTTATATACCGCGTTTAATTATTACGTCAATTACAGTTAGCAAAATACAGCGTGGAATTATTAGTTTTAATAGTATTATAATAGGTGCAAATGGAGTAGCATCTGATATATATAATGATATAACAACCCAAAGAAAAAAAACAGGAAATAAAATTATTGGCTTTATTAATATTCACGAAAAGCCTGATTTCCCATTGTCAAAACACATAATGCATTTAGGAGGTATCGATAATCTTAATACTGTTATTCAACAAAATAATATTGAGGAAGTTATTATTGCCATTGAATCTTCTGAACATGAAGAAATAGGTCGTATTATGAGTTTGCTTGATATCTTTAATGTAAAAATAAAAGTAGCTCCAGATATGTATGATATTCTCATGGGAAGTGTTCGCGTAAACTCAATTCATGGTACACCACTTATTGAAATATCAAGCACGTTGATGCCTGAATGGCAAAAGAGTATTAAACAATTAATGGATATTACTATTGCAGCATTAGCATTAATAATATGTATTCCAATATGTGTTTTTTTAATGCTTGCTATAAAGATGAGCTCAAAGGGCGCTATATTTTATAGTCATTACAGAGTAGGACGTTATGGAAAAGAATTTAAAATTTACAAATTTCGTTCCATGTATTCTGATGCTGAAAAGAATGGTCCTGAGTTAGCTTCAAAATATGATATGCGGGTAACGCCTGTTGGTCGCATAATGCGTAAGTTGCGTTTAGATGAAATTCCAAATTTCGTTAATGTATTAATAGGTGATATGTCAATTGTTGGACCACGCCCTGAACGAAAACATTTCATAGAACAAATAATTCAGAAAGCTCCACAATACCTTCACTTGCACAAGGTGAAACCAGGTATAACCTCTCTTGGTCAAGTAAAATTTGGCTATGCTGAAAATGTTGATCAGATGATAAAAAGATTACGTTATGATTTAATATATATTGAAAACATGTCTATTTTTATGGATATTAAGATAATCGTATATACTATTCTTATTATTATAAGAGGACATGGAATTTAATGTATTTACTTTTATTGCATTGTTTATAAGCATTTGCTTTACCTTTCCCAAGTGAAAATACTCTCAACTATATTTTCTGATAACCTATTTTACGAGAGCAAAAATCGATTTGTTTTTTAGTCAAGTATGCTCACATGCCATTGTATAGCTTATATGCTCTGTTCATTATTTAGCGCCTCGCCCATGAAATACCAACCGTCTTTAGTACATGCCATCATTGAAATGATTGTAGCAATAAATAAAAACTGATACTGTATATTTATAACCTTTTATATAGTATCTGATTTTTGTTGAAGAAAATTCGTATTTGAATTTGATGTAGTAGGATGCCTCAGCTACCTACTTTTTATTAGTGCCCTCAGTGATTAAAAATTCTTCTTAGTGTTCGCTTTGGCGAACTTTGTGTTCTAAGTGACTTAGTGGTTCTCTTCATCAGCACATCAGGTTTTTTAACCGCAATTCGCCGCGGCGACGCCAAGATAAAATACAATAAAACGCTGAATGGTATTACTCAGCACAAGACCTCAGCTACCTGCTTTAGATTTTTATAATGAAAAATGTACTTGGTGTACAATAATGCAGAATCGATTTTTTAACGTGTATGTATGAATTAAATTAGTACACGGAAGGTACTAGTATTTGATGGAACATAAGCTTATTGTAATAGTTTATTTCTATTGCTATTACAATTGCCCACTTTCAATACGAATTAGAATCTGCTCAATAATCCGATCTTCGCCTTGTGTTGGATCGTAATTAGTTTTTAAGTCGGAACCAAAGAGTTTAGCGAGGGCCTGCCAAAAAAATGCAGAGAATGCTCCTTTGAGTTCTCGCACTAAATTGTAAGAGTTTGCGCCTGTTTCACGATCTATTAATTTAATTAGCAAACGACCTTGTTTAATGGTAAGTCCTTTCAGCTCTTCCTCAAACTCTGAGCGAAGTTGTTTCTCTACTTCATTTACATACGCCTTTTTTTGCTTTTCTGTGCTTAGAGACAAAAAACGATCATTCATTTCGCGCAATAAATCACTAGCTAAACGAGAGTAGGGGTAAACCTTTTTTAAATCTCTAATAAGGCGTTTATATTTTAAGTACTCTTTCTCACTTGAAAAGCTAAGTGGTGGATAAATGTAAACAGTCGGTAAGTGATCAAATAATACCGTGTCGCCTTCAATGATTATTGCCCTCGAAATTACATACTTGCTAGTGCGCCTAGATTGCCCATAAGCATTTAAGGCTCCTAAAAGGCAGAATAGAATTAATATGTTCCTTCTAAAATTCATTAGGTGATAACTGTCTGGATATTAATACTAATATAAGTTTTTTTGTTTATCAATCCTCAATATTATTATCGTTTAACGAATATTTGATAATATTGTTTACATTTTTTAACGAATAATATGCGCAAACTTTCAAATGAAGAATTAAATCGGAAAAATATTGGTGAGTACCGCAAGGCACAAAAAAGCAATGTTATTATTGTACTCGATAATATTAGGAGTTTAAATAATATTGGGTCTGCATTTCGTTCAGCAGATGCTTTTTTGGTTGAAGCAATTTATTTATGTGGAATAACAGGTACACCTCCCAATAAGGATATTCATAAATCAGCTTTAGGAGCAACCGAATCAGTACCATGGAAATATTTCGAAAATACGCTAGATGCAATTAATGAATTACGCGCCCAATCATACGAGATTATTGCCCTTGAGCAAGTTGAAGAAAGTATTATGCTAGATCAATTTATAGCAGATAAAAATGCTAGCTATGCTTTTGTTTTTGGCAATGAAGTGAAAGGGGTAGATCAGGCAGTGGTGGATGTTTGTGATAGATGTATTGAAATCCCTCAGTTTGGAACCAAACATTCTTTTAATATTGCGGTAAGTGTTGGTATTGTATTATGGCATAATCATATTAGTCGTAAATAATTTTAGACAATTTGGCTATCCATAATCATACAACAGAAATTATAAATAATAGTAAAGAGCCTAAATAGCCAATTTAAATCATAAAATTTTCTTTAGCCTAGTGTGGCGGTATTGTATGCAATGTAAGGTGATGTGGCACAAATGTCATTGAAAACTAAAGCCAATCCGCAACAAATAATGTGTATTGATTTTAACGTTTTATAATAGTACAATAAGGGGAATCTGTTCTGACAGAAGTAAAAATTTATTTAGCCACAAGTATTAACAAAAAAAGCGACTCCGAAGAGTCGCTTTTTTTGTTATATTATAATATTTATAATTATTCAATTATTGATTTGAATGTAGGATTCTCAAAATACTTGAAGAATTCTAAATCCTTTTTAGCATGAGCTTTCCAAGTAGCATCCATCGTAATTGCTGTTCTTAAGTTAGTGAAACAGAGGTTTTCATTGTCACCACGTACACCAATGATAGCTTTTAAATAATGAACTAAAGCATTTGGTTTTTCAATACACTCTAAGTTTTTCAAAGCTTCTTCTGTATTGCCTTGTAATATTTTAGCCAAGCCAGCATTTGCAGCACAGATGTTACCGAAATAGTTGATAGCAGCACTATAGTCGCCCTTAACAATTTTAATTAAGCCTAAGTTATAGTTAGCAGCTTCGCCAGCACCCAATGATGCAGTAAAGAGCTCTTCAGCTTTTTCAATATTACCGAGCATAAATTCGCAAGCGCCAATATTATTGTTAACGATATTGCTTTCAGCTAAACCTTTTGCTTTTTCAAATGAGGCTTTAGCATCGCTATAGTTACCCATTTTATATTGCATGTAACCAAGGTTATTAATTGCTCTAGCTTCTGTAGGGAATTTAGCAACTGCTTTTTCGTATAAAGCAACTCTCTTAGCATCATCAGTTAAAAGTTTGTTTGCCGTATAAAGCATTTCTTCAATTTTCATTAAGTCAGAATTAGTTTCTGATGCAGCAACTAATTCTTCATCTGATAAGCCAGTAACTTCAACATTCACTTTTAATTCTGATCTTCTGAGTTTAGGAAGAATGTCATTCTTTAATGATTCAAAAGCAACAGCCATATTCTTGATTTCTTTTTCACGTACTTCAGCATCTGAATACATACTAAGAACTCTTAAGATAAGTTCTTTATCTTGAATACTTGAAGCAGAAACTAAGTTTTTGAAACCATCCCAATCTTCGGTTGTTGATTTAGAGTTAAATAAACTAGCATTCATATCTTTTACACCAGCTTTTTTAGCTTTTTCATTAATGAATTTATCAGCTGATTTTTGTCTGCCGGTAGAAACTTTTTCATTAAGAACTTCTGTTCCGTCTGGTGATGCAAAAGCATCTACTTGGAAACCTTTTACTGCTGCACGGTTATTTGCTGCTGCTGCTTTAATGTAATCTTCTAATTTTTTAATCTCTTCTTTCTTTAGTTCTGTACCTTTAATTTCAGAAGATTGAATCATATAAAATAAAGCTGCTGTATAAGCATCGGTGGTAATTCTTTGGAATTTGTCAGCTTCAAGTATGGTCCAAGCCATTTTCTCAACAAGACCTTCAGTTGCGATTACTCCATCAGCAATTTTTGTTTCAGGAAAATCAACGTTTTTGTCTTTTAAGGTAGCAACTGCAGTAACTACAAGTTCTGATTTTAACATTTCAGGCTTGTAAGCGATGGTATCTGAATAGTTAATTGTACCACCAGTAGCATAAGCTACCACTGGGTTGTTAGCTTCAACAGATTCACCTTGTAATGTTACAGATTTAAGTTCTGTTTGACCACCTTCATATTTTAATACAGGGGTAACTTTAAGGATAGCTTTCTTGTTAAAGAATTTTTCAGGGTAAGTTACACTTATAGCT
>JBBRXJ010000024.1:0-40718 GCA_038248505.1 Bacteroidales bacterium | reverse complement strand
ATTGTGTGATTTTATCCATGGATAGTTTATTTGCTGTTGCTGTTGCAAATATCACCTTTTAGGTGATACTGTCAAAGACATAACTAATTTATTTATAATTAATTATAATGTTTTTTTGTTATGTCTGCGACTTCTGGGATTGTCTTCTCAAGTGTAAATAATTTCCAATTTATTTACTTTCAGTTTTAGATAGTATGGCTAATATAAAAACCGTAACATATAAATTTTGCCTACTAATAGTACTATTAGTAGGTTTTAATTTTTTGTATAAAAAATATCTTTATGAAAGTGATTTACAAAAATATTCCGATGATATAAATACAATTAGAGATATTGTTAATCAAAAAAACGAAATTATTTATGTTGGTGACTCGTCTGATTCTACATTTAGAGAAAACGATCTAGATAAACGATCTATTAGTTCATTTATCGCTGATTATTACCCATCAATTAAGATGGCGTCTCTTTCAATGGCAGCTTATCATGCTAGTATATACTATGAGCTGCTAAGAAATATATCCGATAGTGCTTCTGTAAAAACTATTATTGTCACGCTTAATTTACGATCTTTTGATGCTAATTGGATTTATTCTGACCTTGAAACTCCTTTGCAAAAACGAATGGTTTTACTAAAATATTATCCACCATTGTTTAATAGATTTATGCTCTCATTCAAAGGGTATGATATTAAAACTAGTGCCGAACGAACTAAACAGGTTAAAGCAAAATGGAAGAATGATATATTGCACTTCAATACACCAACGAACTATAAAAATGTTATTGAATGGGATGGTGCCATGTTTCATAATGGAATTAAAAATGCGGATGGAACTAAAAATAATAAGTTAACTGAACTGGCTTGTCACTATATTAAAACCTATGCTTTTGAAATTAATACAAACACAAATCCGCGTATTAAAGATTTTGATAAAATAGTTGCATTAGCAAAAGCAAGAAAATGGAATATTATTTTAAATTTAATGGCTGAAAATACCGAAAAAGCTGATAGTTTAGTAGGTCAGGAGCTGATTCATTTCATAAAACAAAACAGAGATTTGCTAATGAAAAGATATAATAAAAATAATGTTATGGTGATTGATAATTTAGAATGTGTGCCTACTTCAGAATATATAGATATTCATTGGACAACCGAACATTATGCTGAAAATGGAAGAAAAATTATAGCAAAAAATGTGGCAAATGCACTAAAGTCCTTCTATCAGAATGAATATAGAGAGCTAAAATGAAAAACTCAATGTGTAACCTCAGTTTTCTGCATTCATTGCAATAAAAGATTTTCTTCAACAAAAATCAAAAACTATTTAAGAGGGGTCCCATTATGCAGTATCAAATTGAATTAAAGTTTAACATGAAATAGCTACTAATTCCTTGTCCTGCTAGGGACAAAATATCGGTAAGAAAAACATTGAGTCTTTAAACTATAAAAACAAAAACCAAATTTAAAAATGTAATAGTTAAAAAGCCACAAACGAGCCAAAACCAATAATTACGTTTATATAAGACCATAGCATAAACCAGCTTAAGAAAATTATTGCTCACAATAGCTAAAAGCCCAGCAGAAGCAAGCATACTAGAAGCAATATTAAACTTACCCTGAAATATATTTAAAAGAAAAGGGTCAATATCAGCAACACCCACAATGACAGCTAAAATTTTTAATCCGTCTTCGCCATACCGAGTAATTGCAAAATAATTCACAAATGTAAATACTACATAAATCAATGTAAAAACAATGGCTACATTAAACTCTAATGGATGATGATGTTGTACTTCCACTTCATGTTGTGCTCCTTTTGATTTTAAAAATGTACTTAATATTAAGGCACAAAGTACTGATACAATAAATAAAATTACCATATAAGGGAGTAGCACATAAGCCAAAACTTTATTGAAAATAAATGCCAGTATAGTGATGCGTAAATACATCATTGAAATGGCTAAAAAAATGGCCGCAGTAATTTGATTACTTGCTTCGGGCATTTCTTTGCTTTTGCGTGCAAGAACAATAGTTGTTGCTGTACTACTATACAATCCGCCTAAAACACCTATTAACATTAAACCGGCTTCCTTAAAAACAAATTTACGAAGTATATAACTAACATAAGAAATAGATGAAATAACAACAACTGCCAACCATATTTTGTAGGGTGTAATACTCAAATATGATACAATTGGTTCATTCGGAACTACTGGCAATATAATACCTGCCATAATAATAAACTTTGCTAGCGTAATGAATTCACCCCTATCAATGCGTGCTGTAAATCCAGTAAAAATACTTTTCATTTCTGAAAAAAGAAGTATGGCTACAATCAATAACAAATACATGTATAAGGGCTGTGTGAATAGTATCAAAGACTGACAGTAGGTGAGTAAAGCCACCATAATAGTTGTTAGCCCATAGTCGTTTTGATTTAGTATTTTATGCAAATAATAAATACCGAAAAAAAAGGAAACAATCAATAAACCTGCAATAAATAAGGACTTAAACTCAACATCCGCAGCGAGCAAAAGATAACCTAGTATACCAATAAAAGTAAAGGTACGATCGGTACCAAAAAGATTTTGCTCTCCTTTATCACCATGCAACATTCGTTGTAAAATGCCAATGAGTAATGAGAAAATAGTAACTAAGATAAAGCCTGGGAGATGCTGTGTTAAAATGCCGTTCATCTAAATTATTTTTTTATTGAATATCAAAAATTTAAAAACATTAATGCAAACAAAGCATCTGTACTTATTTAGCCAGATATTCTATCGCATCCACAAAATTAATGCGTTTTCCTTTATAATATGGAACAATAAATGCATTCTTACTTCCATCCTGACGAATTTTTATTTTTAAGTCATTAGCTTCACGCAGGGATTCGGCATTTGACGCTAAGAATTTAGTAAATGTTTGATCGAGTTCAGATTCAATTGTAACTTGAAATTTTTGTTCAAGTCGTGCAAAAAGTTTCTTACGTGCTTCGGCATTCTCTTCTGGTTTTAAGTAAGCGCCAATTTGAATTTTATATACCAAATCGGGCTTGCTTATGTTACCATACTTAGCCATAATCTTATCAAAGGTTTCTTTATCGAGTTCGTAACTACTACGTTGTGCCTGCGCAGATGGCTTGAAATCTTCATCTTCGGTTATAGCAGCCATCTGACCGCGTTTAATGTTAGTAGGATCTGTAACAATAGTAAAATCGGTACGTCGGTTTCGCTTACGTGAGTCTGGATCATCACTACCATCGCTACGCTGATTATTAAATGTAGGACTCTCCTCGCCCCACCATTGTGCAATTAATCGCGATGATGCAACTCCTTTTGTTGTTAAATAAGCTACTACAGCCTCGCTTCGTTTCTGAGAGAGAGTCATATTAAACATCTTAGTATCAACATTGTCAGTATGTGAAGCAATAGCAAGAATAACATCTTTGAAATTTGCAGTAAGAGCCTTTGCCATTCTATCTAGTTTGGCACGTTCAGCAGCATCTAATTTATAATCATTAAATGAAAAGTATATCTCCATTAACAACATTTTTTGAAACTCCTCATCTTTGGTTGTGGTATCTCTTTTAGGTTCGGCTTTCTTCTGAAGTTCTTTTTTCTTTAAAAATATTTCGGTCATAGCCAACGTATCTTCTTCGGGTGCAATAAGATTAATCATTAAACTATCATAGTCTTTCCTAAATACTTTTAATGCATACTCTCCATTACGATCAAGATCAATTAACATGTCTGCTCCTGTGTCATTTGTGAGCGTTTTAACAACTTTCTTTGTCTTTTTATCAATAATTTTGATTGATGCATTTTTTAATACCTCACTTGTATTGGGATCTTTTACCTGGGCTTTTAATATAAATTTATTTTTTTGCTCTGGCATAAATTCAAACAGATACAAATTATCACAACAGCTCGATTCGTTAAGCAATTGTTGGTCTTTACGATTACTAGTGATGAGTGCTTGATACTTTTTATCTTTAACATAATGCGTGTAATAATACTCATCAGCTCCAGTATTAATAGGATATCCAAGGTTCTTCACATTTTTAAATCCAGTAAATGGATCACCTTCTGCTTTAAAAATATCAAAAGATCCCATACCAGCATGTCCCTTACTACTAAAATACAATGTCTTATTTTTAACATCATAAAAAGGAGTGTACTCATCTTGAATTGTATTTACTACTCGACCTAAATTTTCGGTCTTCCCAAAAGTCCCATCATTGTTGAGTATTGAATAATAAATATCATATCCACCAAAACTACCACCACGGTCAGAAGTAAAAAAAAGAATTTGCTGTTCTCCAATTTTAGCAATAGATGGATGACGCGTATTTATATTATCCAAATTAAGCGGTGAAAGAGATTTTATAGGTTCCGTTAGTTGATTATCTTTATATGCACTGCTATATATTTGACACAAGGATTTTCCTTCGTTATCAATACAAACGTTATAATATAATACACTGCCATCTGCATTAAAAGCAGGTGCTGCTATATTAAATATTTTATCTTTTTCTGGGAAGATAATATTTACCTGCTCACGTTCCATCCATTGATCGCTCGCATCTTTGGGTGATTTATAAAGACGACTTAGGTAATAGTTTTCATAGCGTCCGTTTAACTTATTTGCGAGTGCTACTTTCTCATTAAATTTTAACATCTCATTGGTTCCTATGGTCCACAATACATTATTGTAAACTATTGCGCCATAATTTGGGAAGGCTTTATTTACCGTTTGAGGTAAAGATTTAGGTGTACTTTTAACCTGATTTATCTTTTGTTCGGCAGCAAATTCACAAGCCGCTTTACGTGTTTTTGCATTTTCAACTAAGTCTTTTGATGCGCCAGGATAAGCGATAAACGAAGCAAAATTTTGTGATGCCTTATCATAATTTTCGGTGCTTTGTTGCATATCAGCTAAATAGAATGCTGCTTCCGGAAATTTTTTTATCCCCCCTTTTACTCCTATCTCATAAAAGCTTTTTGCATCTTCATACATTCGGCAATGGCGATATGACTCTGCCAAATGAAATATCAATTGATAGTCTTTCTTGTTATCTTTATCCTCACGTGCTTGCAAATAATAATTTATTGCTTCAAAATATCGCTGCTGGTTATATAATCCTTCAGCAATTTGTAAACTATTTACATTACCCGTCAGGCGACGCACATCTTGAGCGCTAAGTGTAAGGCTTAAAGAGATAAGCAGTATAAAAATAATATATATTTTGAAGGCTTTCATCAATTCTATTCTATATAAAATAATTTAGATATTAAAAATTGTTTTGTGATTTCTCTACTAATAATGTCTACAAATACGGTAAAAAAACATCTTTTTAAAAACCAAAAAATCCATACTCAAGATCAGATATAGAAATGTTAAGCTTTTTCATTCTTGTTTATGTTTAACGAATATGTTCGTTCCATAATCTGCATTTTTATAAAATTCCTCGTAGCATAATTTTGGGCTATACGCCCGAAATCCTTCACCGCCATAACGGATTCATTAATTTACTATTCTAAAAACTAGTTCCAGGGTCGGGAGCTAAATCTACAACGCTACGCATGCGTGGTGAATAGATAAGACTGAACTCAAGACCGCCTGGGGTTTTACTTAATGCTTGTGCTTTCGAATATAAATCGTAGCTCATTCCAAATGCAATGTCACGTATCTCCATTCCTAAACTAGCAACAAAAGAAGTGCTATTGTAACGATACCAAACACCCGCTTTAATACTGGTATTTTTTTCGGGATTTAAATGATACTCTGCACTTGTGCCAAGCGTTAGGTTATTTGCTTTATTCTGAAACATCCAAATAAAATTTGGTACAATACTCAACTTCTCCCCCAAAGGAATACGGCGACCACCATGCCATATCAGACGTCGCATGATATTTGCATCGGTTCCTAAAAACGATTCTTTAGGTTGCATAGCATGATAAACAGAAAAGCCAGTAAATACGCTTGAATTATCGCGAATAAAATTGTACCACATAAAACCGGCATGAAAATCAAAAACACTTGAACTCTCATTGCTAAAAGTCTCTCCATTTGATAGTGATGGATCGTACCCTCCGCTTTTAGTCCACTGCGGGCCAAACGAAAGTTTTCCTACATCCATGCTACGCTGAAAAACACCTGCCTGAATGCCAAGAGCCACATAATTACGTTGTGCCTGATCGAGCGATTTATGATAAGCCATTGAAGCTAAACCGGTAAAACTACTTAAGGCACCCGCAGCCTGATTATCTTTTACAATGGCACCCCCTACGGCACAAACATCGCGACGTAATGTGCCACGAAGTATTTTCATATCAAAAGAGGCCGCTTGGGTATTAAAGGGTACTAGGTTTTTATTCTGATTTCTATAGTTCAATGTAACACGCATATCGCCTGTTGATAGGCCTGTGAGCGCAGGATTCATCGTTAATGGGGAAGCATAAAATTGAGAAAAGAAAATATCTTGCGCTGACAAGGTGGCAACGGATAAAAATGCGAGTAGGGCTATATTTCGAAGGTTCTTCACTAAATCAAAATGGTTTTCACGACGCTAATTTACATATTTATCAATGATTTGAATGCCTTTTATTGAGGCTATTCATGTTTGAATGATTTTTTTAATGCACTAAAATTATAAACATAGGGTGTGCGCGCGCATTGGCTACTTGTTAATAACCACAATAACTGTATGGCGAAGCATACAGTTATTGTGCTATGAAATAAGGCAGTATTCTGTATTTAAAGGAAAATGAGGTATATACATTGTGTATTTTTATTCTTCTTTATTTCAAGATGGTTATGGTACCTTTTGAAACGTGAATTTCTCCTTTATAATCTTCGGCTTCTAATATATAACCAAAAGTTTGCATGCCTTGGTTGTTGCCTTTAAATGAGCCATCCCAACATTTGTATAGGTCATTGCTCTCGTAAACAATTTGTCCCCAGCTATTAAAAATAGTCCATTTCATCTTTAACATACCCACTTGTTGAACGCACAAAGTATCGTTTATTCCGTCGCCATTGGGCGAAAAGGCTTTGGCCACAAAAATATCCAGCTTTTCAATAATATCAATCAGTACGGTATCTGTTGATGAACAACCATATTTATTAGTGCCTATAACTTCGTAAAATGTTTTGGCTAAGGGCTGTATTTGTGGGTTTTTGCTATTTGTATCCGCTGCATTTAACATATAGGTTGAAGGATTCCACACATAAGTCACGCCGCTATCTGCACTGAGGGTGAAAATTTCTCCGGCAAATAATATGGTATCTCTATTGGCTGTTATGTTTGGCAGCGGATTCACTTTTATAGTTGAATACTGCGTATCAGTAGCACAGAAATTGCTTGAAATAATAACTTGATACGTAATGCTGAGAATCTTATCGGGTGTGCTTGTTACTGGATTGCTTGTAGTATCGCTCAGATAGGTTGGAGGACTCCATTTGTAATCCGTGCCACCCCAGGCCGATAAACTGATTGATTGTCCTAAACAAATAGAATCATTTACTTTTGACACGCCAGGAAATGGCAATACCGTCAGATTCATAGAATCTATATTCTTACATTTTGATACATTATCTGTAACGGTAACTTTATAACGGGTATCAAATAAGGCTTTCGATTTAGGGTTTGCAATACTATCAATATTAATAGTTGCACTTGGCGACCACTTGAATTTATTGCCCGCAAGCGATGTAGGCGAGCCACCAATGACCATGCTATCGCCAGAACAAATTGTGGTATCGACGCCTGCATTAGCTGTTGGTAATGGCATTATGGTAATAGTTGCCGTTGCAGCATCGGTACAACCAATGGCGTCTGTAGCTGTAACGTTGTATGGACTAGACATTGGAGGTGTAGTCCATTCAACAGAATCGACTCCAATATTTGGAGACCATACATAAGTATATGGTTCAATACCTTGTATTGCTTTACCGCCAAGTTTTACGGAATCTGCAAAACAAATGTTTTTACTGAGTCCTGCGTTAGCTTGAATATTACTTACAATAATGCGTACGGTATCAACCGCTGGGCAACCACTGCCGCCTGATGCTGAAATGGTATAGGTTCTTGAAACGTTGGGGCTTGCCATTGTGGTATCATTATTTGCGTCACTCAAATTAGTAACCGGAGACCAAATATAGCTGGTAGTACCTAAGGCAAAAGCTGTAAGCTTTACTGACTGACCGATGCAAATAGATGTATCAGGATGTGGTGTTACCAATACCGAAGGATTGATAACAATGATTTTATAACCAATTGTATCTTTACACGAATTAGCATCGGTTACACGAACAACATAACGGCTCGTAGCAAGAGGATTTGCCCATGTCATACAAGCCCCTGGAGTTTTTAATCCAGTAGTTGGAGCCAACCAACTACAGCTTAACCCCCCTGAGGCAGTGAGCTGTGTACTATCAATAAATGCACAAATGGTATCTTTTGTAGCAATGATTAAAGGTATAGGCAAATTGTACACTGTAATCTTTACGGTATCTGCATCTTTACAACCCATAGCATCATTTAGGTTCAAAATATAATCGCGTGTTGAAGATGGTTTTGCCCAAGGGTTCGGTACCGTAGTGCTACTAAGGCCTGTAGCTAAACTCCATGTAATACTTACTGGAGCCGTACCACCTAAAACAGAGGGTGCAGCACCAATGGCAATACTATCGCCTTTACATATTGCTATATCGACACCCGCATTGGCAGTTATTGTAAGTACCTTTATTCGAACAGTATCAACAGCGGGACAAGCTAAGCCACCACCCGATGCAGAAATCGTATAGGTACGAGAAACTATTGGCGTGGCAATAGTGGTATCATTATTAGTGGTACTCAAATTAGTAGCCGGAGACCAGCTATATGTTGTAGCACCTGTAGCCTTTGCTATAAGTCGTACTGGCTGACCTGCACAAATAGTAGTATCGGGCGAAACCGTTACCATTGGATTAACAACAACAATAGGATAACCAAGGGTATCTTTACATGAATTAACATCCGTAATTTGTAAAATATAGCGTATACTATTTAATGGTTTAGCCCAAGTAACACAGGCTCCTGGTGTTTTTAGACCAGTTGTTGGTACCTGCCAAATACAACTTACACCACCCGATCCAGTTAATCTCGCACTATCTACTAATGCACAAATAGTATCTTTTGTTGCAACAATAGCTGCTGTAGGCGGTGTATGTACCGTTATTCGAATAGTATCAGCATCGGTACAACCTTTCTTATCGCTTATGTTTACAATGTAATCTTGTAAAACTAAAGGTTTGGCCTTAGGATTGGCAATATTTATTTTACTAATACCTACAGCCGGGCTCCAAGTAATACTTACAGGCGAAATACCCCCAGTAACCGTTGGAGCCGCACCTAGCGCAATGCTATCGCCCAAGCACAAGCCTTTGTCGGCGCCCGCATTAGCAATAGGAGTTGAGATGTATACCTGTTTCGATTTATTACCACTACAGCCTGTAGGATCACTCACCGTTACATTATAGCTAGTTGTCACAAGCGGATTCACCGTTATTGAGTTGGTAACTCCAGCAACACTCCAGGCATAGGTATAAGGAGCCACACCACCTGTTACCAACGCAGTAATAGTTACAGGGCCTGTACCTTTACAAATACTATCGTTCACACCTAAATTAACTGATGGCGCATCGGTAATTAAAATTACAACGGTATCCTTATCGCTACACGTACTTTGTGTAGTAGTTAAAACAAATTCATAAGGTATGGTATTGGCCGGTGTAGTAACTTTTACAGCAGGTTGTGCAATTGCTCCGTTACTTAGTAAAGCAGCATTAGTCCAACTATAAATATAAGCACCTGCGGTACCAATTGTTTTTGCAGAACCAAAACAAATTGTATCATCTGGACCCGCATTGGCAACAGGCGAGGCTAAAACATTTAGCAAAACAGAATCGCTATTGGTACACGCATACAAATCTGTTGCAGTAACTCTATAACGAGTATTAGAAGCAGGCGCAATAACCAAAGCGCTCACCCCTGATTGCCCCGTACTCCATGCATAAGTGATAGGTGCTGAACCAGTAGAGGTTGATGCATCGAGCGTTACATTAGCACCCGAGCAAGCAGGGTTAGGGGCTGCTGTAACATTGGCATTTGGAAGGGCACGACTAACAACAATAGCAGCACTTGTATCGCTGCAATGATTGCGATCACTAACGGTAACATTATAAGTACCCGCTGCATTTACAGTGATAGATTGTGATACAGAACCAGTGCTCCATTTGTATTTTTTGTAT
Organism: Bacteroidales bacterium; assembly: GCA_038248505.1. Lineage (GTDB taxonomy): Bacteria > Bacteroidota > Bacteroidia > Bacteroidales > JBBRXJ01 > JBBRXJ01. The sequence continues at coordinate 30,427 of JBBRXJ010000024.1, read as the reverse complement.
GTAGTATCAGAAACTGTTAATGAGACATTGCCTCCAGCGCATAGATTAACAGGTTTTGGGGTATAACTATAGATTGGATTCGCAGCAATTTTAATTTTTACTGACATAGAATCATCACAAAAACTATTTTTAAAAATATATTTAATTGTATAGGTTCCAACCGCTGCTGGGGGAGTAAATACATATTTGCCAATACCCGCATTAAATGAAATACCTGGGCCTTTATAAAAACCACAATCATAGATAGGATTTAATGTATCGGGACCTTCACCTTGGCAATAGATAAAGTCAGAGGTATCTAGACCTATCCATGGACCGATTTTCCAGTCGTTGATGGTGAGACGTAATATTTTGTCATTACCTGTACTTGCTACGTCAAGAAAACCTTTAACAAATACGGAGATTGCGGTAGGACCATTTAAAAGTCCATCATTGTCAGGATATGTAGAAATATTGTTTCCTTTTACTTCTCTAATTTTATTTAGCAAGGTATTTGCTTCTGTAAAATAAACAATGCCATTGCAGTTTACGTTTATACCTGATGGTTCAGCCATGCTTCCCGGTCCTAATTTTGGTCCATCATTACTTGCTTTTACATTATATTTTCCTGCAAAAGGATAAATGGAGTCTTTAGCTAAGTCATACCGATAAATCATTTGCCTGGCAAAATCAGTAATATATAAATCATTCCCTTTTATTGAAATATGTTTTGGTTGGTATATTTTAGCCTGAGCAGCAGAGCGTGCTGTATTTATGTCATTAACACCGAGACCAGAAATCAACGTTGTTGTAATATATTTATCTCCTGGTTTGAGAGATATTTTTCGAATTCTACCAAAAAAATATTCAGAGACATACAAACAATTTCTTGTATCGTCAAAAGTGATACCAAATGGTCTATCAAAAACAGAAACACCACGTACACCATTAACATTCCCTTGAAGACTGCCAAGCCCTAATGGTACAGGAAGTGATCCAGCAATCGTAATAAGAGAATCTATAACGCCTCTTTTTATCATACGAATAGCACTATTTTCATGATCAGCAAAATAGATATTACCCCAAGGATCGCCAGTTATACCAATTGGTTTATTCATTCGAGCGTCGGTGGTTGCAAGGCCGTCGGTATATCCGTTTACGTCTGCAATAGGTCCGGCTAAAATGGAGTTGATACCAAAGGAATCCAGCATAGTAATACGCAGTTCATTTGAAACATATATCTGACCTGCGCAATCGGTGAAAATACCTTGAGGGCTTTTTATCGCGCCAGCAGTGGTATCTTCTACAATATCTGCAATACATGGTGCCGGTTGTACCGTTGTAGTATGAATAACCGTATCGCATAAATCAGGAGGTACACACATGATTTTATAAGTTCCGGGTCCAGCATCTTCCGCTTTAAAGTACCATATTACACCATTAAAATGCACTCCAGTTCCATACATCAAACTGCCTGCGGTTGCTGGTGTTAATATACTGAGCATGCTTGAGGTACAGTAGGTGCTATCAAGGCCTGTAAAGGCACCACTTTGTCCTCCCATAGCCGTAATCTTTACCGTATCAAAAACGATGCGCCCCAAATTATCAGTGACTTTAACTATATATGTTTGATTGGCTACCGGATTGGCCTTGGGGTTGGCAATAGCTGCATTACTTAAACCAGCGACAGGTGTCCACGAATATTGATAAGGAGCATTGCCCCCTTTTGCCGTTGGCGCACCCCCAATAATTTTGCCTTTGCTCAAACAAATTGTATCGTCTTTACCAGCATTAGCACGTAAGGAGGGTATGGTGTCTAAACATAATTGAGTAAAGGAAGCTATAGGTAATTGGGGATTTGCAACAAACGAAACCGTTGATAGTGTTATCGATTTAGGGGCACCACTTGGAAGGCTGCTAGATGGTGAATTTACAAAGGCAACGGTGTATATAATAGTATCTGTAAAACAAGGGGCTACGGTATTTACTTTGCCTTTATAATCAACTTTAACTAAATAAAGATCCTTGGTTGTTGAACCAAAATCGGGACTATTAGTAGTACCTGATAGTATATATGATTTGTCAGAATTTAGCGCAGTAAAACCATACACTTGCTCGGTACCACTACCACCATAAGCTTTGGACCAAACTATTTTGCCTGCATCATCAATTTTAATAAGAACAGCATCTTTTTTTCCTCCCACAGTTGACTCTAAACAATGACCAGCAATAATATAGCCACCATCAAACGCAGGCGCAATTCCAACACCAAAATCGCTTCCAACACGAGAGTAGGTAGCCGTCCATACAGGAGATAAATTCGAATTAAATTTAACCAAGAAAATATCGGTTTCGATTAAATTTACTCTTCGTGTAGTTCCAAGTACAAGATATCCATTATCGCTCGTTTGTATAACATCATTTCCTACTTCAACGTTTAAAGCATCACCAAGAATTTTTGATTGATCAACACTTCCATCTGCTTTAAAACGATACATAATTAAATCATTATTCCCTCCTGTTTCATTGTTCGTACCTGCACCCGTTAAAACATATAATCCATTATTATCTGTTATTACTTTATTTGCAAAAGAATAACCATCTAAATTAAGATTATAACCCCAATTTCGTGTGGTATAATCAGACTTCAAATTATATATATATGCATTTGTGTCTTCGCCATGATATATTATTTGACCTGCAATGATAACACTGCCATCAGCCGCAACAGCAATTGAATTACCTATCTCATCACGTTTTCTCTTTGTAACTCCTATGATTTTATTGCTTTCTCCAATCTTTCTTACATGCGTTATAGAATTTGCAGAATTTAATACAAATAACATAATGCTTATATTGTCTACACCTATCGTATCATGCATTATTCCAGTTAAATAGAGTGTTTTATTTAAGCTATTGTAATAACCGTCTTTAAAATAATTTTCTTTATTTAAGCCATCAACATCAAATGTTGATGCTGCTATGTTTTTGAATGCACGATTCATCATCATTAAAGAGGCATCGGCTGCAGATACTGTATTGTTTAATGTACCAATCATGTAAAAAGCAGTATCTATATCAAAAACCTTAACCGCCGTTTCTTCAGAAGGCCCTCTCAATAGAGTTCTCTGCCCAATAAACTCTTTTGGCGAAACACGTTGTGCATAGGTAACCGTTGCAAATAGAAATAGCAACACTAGGGCTTGTAAGATTCTTTTCATATAGACAATATTTAACTTAATACACGATTATTCAGAATTGACCCTATAAAATTACTACATATTAGGCTTCTATTCATGCCTTGGCATCATTAAAATGTAGCACTATTGTCTCAAAATGTAGCACAAATGTTGTATGAAACGAGTGTGTAAATTTGGAAGAAGCTGTATGTCTGACATTTAATGGAATTTGATGGAAATGCGCATTTTTTATTAAAACTAGGATATGTGCATTCAACATATTATATTGTTCAGAATGATCGCCACTTATTTTATACAAAATATAACAAGAGACTCAAATAGTCGCAATTACTATTTGAATTTTTTAAATGAGCATAATTTATTTGATTCTGCACAATGATACACCAAGAACAAATTTTATACTAAAATACCAAAGCAGGTGACTGAGGTGCCACATTGAGTTTTTCGCTGAGGCAAATGTCTCAGCGTCATACTTTCATTGATATATAAGAGATTTGCATTCATTATAAATCAGTTAATATCTATGTGGTGTACAATTGTGCAGAATCATTTTTACTAACTCCCCATCTATTTCTCAAACAATATATACTCCTCAATTCCCAATTCATGTGCCACCATTTGAGCAATATTCTGATTCAACCAATGCGGCTGATGCGCATCAGAACTGAGAACAAAACGAAATTGGTTTACATAAGGCAAAAGCTCGCTATACCAATCGCTTCGCCAAATATAACGATTATTAATTTCAAGCAAACAATCTTTAGGTATTCTCGAAAGATCCGTCCCAAAGTAATTTGGATGAGAAATAATAACCGGTTTATTTGTTGCCAGTAAAAGATCAATTGCTTTGTAATCTTCCTCATTCGGACGGCAATGATAAAAATAATATTCAAAAGGCAAAGCTGCTGCTCCTGCTGCTGATCTATGTCCATCCACCTCGGTACCTACATGAAATCCAAAACTCAAAACATCTTTTTGATACAACTCAAAACAATCATAAATAGCTTCGTAATGATCGCTTATACCAACAATACTGGCATGACGAAGACGTGCAATCAAATCAAGATTTTGCTCCTTTACAATAGCTCCATCATGTTTTGAATAGTTGGTGTGCAAGTGAAGATCCTGATTGCAATTAAACTTAGTTGGGATAGAAAGATTTATGGACATCTGTTTCGAATTTGTTTAATGTAAAAATAAAAGATTTTTTTATGATTGTGAGATGAATAAATAGCCTAATGCAACAAGGGATTTTTTAGTAAAGAAATATAGATTAATTATAGTCTTTTTATATACATTTGCACAAATAATTAATTATGATTACCATTGAACAATTAAAGGAACTTGAAAAGCGACGTGACGCGCTGAGGAGGCATCTTTGACGTCGACAGCCTGTTGATGAAAATTGATGAAGAAGAAGAAAAAACACAAACGCCAAATTTCTGGGAGGACCCCAAGAAAGCCGAAGAACAGTTAAAAAAGGTAGCGAGCTTAAAAAGCTGGACTCAATCGTATGACAAGGTAAACGCAAGCTGCGAAGATCTTGCGGTACTTTATGATTTTGTACGTGCAGGTGAAGCTACCGATGCCGAAATAGATAAGCACTATTTAGATACTCTCGCTCTCATAGATACCCTTGAAGTACGCAATATGCTGCGCAAAGAGGAGGATAAACTAGGTGCAATTATGAAAATTAACCCGGGTGCTGGTGGTACTGAAAGTCAAGATTGGGCTGCAATGCTATTGAGAATGTACACCCGTTGGGGCGAGCGCAATGGTTATAAAGTTAAAGAAATTAATATTACTCCAGGCGATGGCGCAGGTGTTGATACTGCTACCATTGAATTTGAAGGCGAAAATGCCTACGGATACCTAAGAAGCGAGAATGGTATTCATCGTTTAGTTCGCCTTTCTCCTTTTGATAGTGCTAACAGAAGACATACTTCTTTTGCATCTGTATTCGTTTCACCCGCTATTGATGATAGTATTGAAATTATTGTTAGTCCAGCAGATATCAGTTGGGAGTTTTATCGCTCAAGTGGTGCTGGGGGGCAAAATGTTAATAAGGTTGAAACAGCGGTTCGTCTGCGTCATGAACCTTCTGGCTTAATTATAGAGAATCAGGAAACACGCAGCCAACTTCAGAATAAAGAAAACGCCATGCGAATTCTCAAGTCTCACTTGTATGAAATAGAGTTACGTAAGCGTTTTGAAAAACAACAGGAAATTGAAAGCACCAAAAAAAGAATAGAATGGGGCTCTCAAATTCGAAGTTATGTGCTGCATCCTTATAAAATGATTAAAGATTTACGTACCGACTTTGAAACAAGCAATGTAAATGAAGTTTTAGATGGTGATTTAACTGGCTTTATAAAAGCTTTTTTGATGGAATATGGAGGCAAATAATGTTACAAACCTAATAACCAACATATTACTTAACATGTGTTTTTCCCTCCTTAATCCCTAATATTTTTGGAGTGCTAATTAAAAATCACTAAATTTGAGTTTCTCCTTAAACACTAATTTAAATATTTGCAGAGATTATGAGATCTTTTTTCCTTATATGCGTTTTGGCTTTTCTCTCACCTAAAGTTTTTGGGCAAGGAGGCGGTGAGTTTAAAATACCACAAACTGTTAATGAAAAAAAAGAAGTCTTTAATACCGCAATGTTTTTCTTTGAATCAGAAGACTATAAAGAAGCTCTATTTAATTTTCTCATGCTTTTTTATGCTGATACGGGAAATCCAAACTACAACTATAAAATTGCAATGTGCTATTTCAACATCACAGGGCAAGAATTAAAATCTATTCCCTATCTAAAACGTGCTTCACGTCGTATATCAGAAGAATACAAAGATTATTCGTTTAACCAAGTTGAATCGCCACTTCACACCTTATTTTACCTAGGAAAAGCATATCGTATGAATAATGAGATTGGTAAAGCTCTTGAGGTAATTAATCGTTTTATTGATTCCCCTTATTACACAATGTACAACCCTCAAATTGTTGAGGAAGAACTAAATATTTGCAATACGGCGAAAGTACTTGAAGATAGTCCGGTAAGATATAATATGTCATCATTAGGTACTCCTATTAATGACGAACAAGATAATTTTCGCCCAGTCATCTCTGGTGATGGAAATACATTAGTTTACATCACATCACTTAAATTTTACGATGCTTTTTTCTACTCCATTAAAAAAGATGGAAAATGGTCGGAGCCTATAAACATTTCATCGCAAATAACGAATGATGGAAATATGATTCCTACCTCACTAAATATGGATGGAACATTATTGTTTGTAGCTATTAAAGGCGATGATGGTAAGTATGATTTAGGCTACAGTAGATTAAGCGATGGCGAATGGAATATCGTTTCAAAACTCAATAAATATATTAATACCAAACAAGATGAAACGCATGCCTCCATTTCCGCTGATGGCAATTCTCTTTATTTTACAAGCGATTCAAAAGGAATTGGTAAGTTAGATATTTTTGTTGCTGAAAAAGATCCTATTTTAAATGATTGGACAAAAATTACTAATTTGGGTAAAACCATTAATACTGAATCAAACGAAACAACACCGTTCATTACAACGAATGGCAAAACCCTCTTTTTCAGTTCTGAAAGTCATTATAACATGGGCGGTTATGATATTTTCTATTCTATAAAAGGAGAAAAAGGAAAATGGTCTGAGCCAAAAAACATAGGCTATCCTATTAATACTACTACCAATAACACATTATACGTGCCTATTGAAAATGGTAAGTCTGGCCTAATGGCACAATACGAAAACGGTATTAGCAATTACGATATTTATAAATATGATTTGCTATTCGAACCCTTTATTCGACTTGGTAGTATCTCTACAAAACCGGATAAGCAATTAGCCTTAATGTATCCTTAATTACAGGCTTATTCTGTTTCTTTTCATCGTCATTTTTCGGGCTTTTACCGATTTAGCATAGCATTTTAATGAATGCCTATGTATATTTGCATTATAATCTGCTATTATGAAACACTATAAAAGACCAGTAGAAAAAGGCCGATCAATTGTACTTGGCTTTATGTTTGTATTAGCCGGAACCCTTCTATTAGCTTTTAATGCTGAAATACTCAACGCTTCCCTTAAACCAATCTTAATTTCTTGGCAAATGCTCATCATAGCCTTAGGTTTAGCAAACCTATTCTCTGCTCGAAAATTATTTTTAGGCATAATGATGATGGCAACGGGTACTCTATTTTTGATTCCCAAAATAATGCCTGTATCAAATGTTTTCATTAATCATTTTTGGCCGGTATTAATTATACTGGCCGGAATCCTAATAATCATATATTGGAATAGACGAACCATTAGTATCGAATCAAGGGATATAAAACTTGCAACTGACAATAAAAACATAGAATCAAAATCCTATTTGGATAATTATAAAAGCGAAGATCAAATACATGAGATAAACATTTTTAGTGGTTCAAAAAGAAATCTCAACAACAACTTTAAGGGCGGGGAAATTATCTGCATTTTTGGAGGATCTGAGCTAAATTTATCTCAATGTACATTAAGCGATAAAGAAACAGTAATTGAAACCATTTGTGTTTTTGGTGGCTTAAAATTAATTATTCCAAACGATTGGAATGTAAAAATAGATATGGTTTCAATACTTGGCGGATTTACTGATGAACGTTACAATGTTTCAAGTAATAATGATAAGCGTTTGCATATAAAAGGGGTGGCTATTTTTGGCGGTGGAGAAATTAAGACAAGCTAATAATGGTAACTCTATGAATCATCCCATTTTTAGAAATAAAGTTTTTTTGCTAATATACCTTGTACTATGGCTTGGAATTATTTTGGCGCACACACTATTTGTTTTCTTCTCATACAAAATTTCATTTCAAGCAGTCATTACAGATAGCATTACATTTAATATTCTCTTTCTGTTATTTGGTTTTTCATTATGGTTTCCTGTAAGGTATCATAATAGTAAAAGTAGTATCGCTAGCCGTATAGCACAATTTTTTATCACCGCTATTGTTGTATTAATAATTTGGTTCGCTTTATCATTTATACTATGCCGAGTGCTTAATCCGAATAATAAAGAATATTTATTGTTTCTAGCTAAGTCAATACCATGGCGTTTTTTGTTCGGTATGTGTTTTTATAGTATTCTTATTCTTGTTTATTATTTATTCATTTATTACGACAATTTATCGGAGCAAACAAATACAGAGATACGATTGCGTGAAACAATAAAAGAAGCTGAGTTAACATTGTTAAAATCACAAATTAATCCGCATTTTCTTTTTAATAGCCTCAACTCTGTTAGCTCACTAACTATTACGGATCCGGAGAAAGCACATGAAATGATTATCAAGCTATCTGATTATTTACGATATTCTATCTCATTTGCAAAAAATGAAATGATAAGCCTTAAACAAGAATTGGAAAACATTGTTCGCTACCTTGATATTGAAAAAACCCGGTTCGGCAGTCGTCTTGAGTATCACATTAATATTGAAGATAAATGCATTGAAGCCAAGTTGCCAGCTATGATCTTACAACCGTTATACGAAAACACTATTAAACATGGCGTGTACGAAAGTACAGAACCTATTATTGTAAAAACCGATATTCATTCAATAAATAATGGTATTCAAATAATTTTGAGCAATAATTTTGACCCAAATGCAAAACCAGCTAAGGGATCAGGGATTGGGCTTCGTAATATTCATGAACGGCTAAGAATAATATATCACAACGATCAATTACTACAAACAAGAATTCACTTGGGGCATATTTTTGAAGTACAATTAAACATACCACTAAATGAATCAAAATAAACTTAAAATACTTATCGTTGAAGATGAGGAACCAGCAAGAAATTTGCTTAAAAGCTATTTAAAAGATGCTATTAATACTGAACTAATTGGCGAATTTGCGGATGGTTTTAGTGGCGTTAAATCTATTAATGAAATAAAACCAGATTTGGTTTTATTAGATGTGCAAATGCCAAAACTTAATGGATTTGAAGTATTAGAGCTTATTGAACATAAACCAGCCATTATTTTTACCACTGCATTTGATCATTTTGCCATAAAAGCATTTGAAATGAATGCTGTCGATTATCTCTTAAAACCATTTACAAAAGATCGTTTTTTACAAAGCATTGCTAAGGCTGAAGAAAGAATACGTTCAAAAAAGAGTGAATCTAAATCATTAAATGGCTTACTAAATAGTATTGAAGAAAAAAATGAATATATTGATCGTATTGCCGTAAAATCGGGTTCTAAGATTGATGTTATCGCAGTATCAGATATTATTTGCTTTGATGCTGAGGGCGATTATGTAATGATTCATACACGTACAGGGCGTTATTTAAAAGAGAAAACCATGAAATATCTTGAATCTCATCTTGACTCAAAACAATTCGTTCGTATTCATCGTTCTTGTATTGTCAATGTTGCTGAAATAGCTAAAATTGAACATTACGATAAAGAAAGCTACGCTGTATTAATGAAGAATCAAATGAAGCTAAAAGCCAGTATGGCTGGATATAAATTGCTTAAAGAATTATTAAAACTTTGAAGAAAAGAAGCTAGCTATTCTTTAAAACCACGTCCTTCAATCCAATCAATAAGTTTTGAGTCAAAAGGCTTAATACTTGGAGCTAAATATCCTACCCAATTACCACTCTCGTCAATTAGAAATTTTTGGAAATTCCATTTTACAGGCGCATTCGCTTTCTTGTTCCCCTCTTTAGTGGTAAGCCATTTATACAGCGGTGCAATATCTGCCCCTTTCACTGAAATTTTCTCCATCATTGGGAAACTAACGCCATAGTTTTTAGTGCAAAATGATTTTATTTCATCATTTGAACCGGGTTCTTGATGCATAAAATTATTAGCAGGAAACCCTATAATCACTAAATTATTGTCTTTGTATTTTTGATACACTTTTTCTAAATCCTCATATTGAGGTGTAAATCCACATTTTGATGCGGTATTTACAATCAATACCTTTTTTCCCTTCAATTGAGAAAAGCTATATACAGTACCATCAATAGATGTTACTGTATAAGAATAAAAATTTGTTTGTGCACTTACTGTTACACTAATAATTAGGAGAAAAATGAATAATGTCTTTTTCATAAAATTGCTTTTAAATAAAACGTTCATTTCAAGAAAATAGTATGTTAGGGTTAAACTGATTAGGTATAATGGTAGATTTCAAAATAGTATCATATTTTTAAGTTAAGGGGGGCTTCTTTGCCGCGGCGAATGCCTAAACCACCTACATTTTTTATAGAAATAATTTTTACAATTGCCTTAAATTAGCAAAATAAATCTTCGAAGCTCTCGGTCACTGAGGTGGTACATTGAGTTTTTCGCCGAGGCGAAGAAATGCCCTCGAGGTGACCGTTTCTTGATGCATACATTAGTTTTTTAGTATGAAATTTGTAGTTGGTGTATCATTATGCAGAATAAAAAAAATATCAAATCAGAATAATTACTTTCGAATCACCTGAACTTCGCCATTCACTCCAAGCTTAATAATGCCTGAAGGTACAGCATTTCCAATGGGTTCTTCTTGTCTCCATTTTACAACATAATCCACCAAATTAATTATACCAGTATTAATCTCAGAAAAACATTTTGGATAGGGATGATCGCTTATGTTTGCCGATGTTGAAACTAAAGGTTTACTAATTTTATCTATGAGTTTACGGCAGAATACATCGTTTACAACACGAATAGCGACAGAACCATCGGCTGCCATAACGTTTGCGGGAAGGTTTTTTCCTTTCGGATAAATTATCGTTAAAGGATCAACAGCTACATCAATAACTTGCCATGCTATTTCTGGAACTTGCTGTACGTAATTAAAAATCATTTCTGGTTTACTAACAAGAAGAATAAGACTTTTAGAATCGCTACGTTGCTTGATGTAAAAAATTTTATTTACTGCTTCAACTTGAGTAGCATCACATCCCATACCCCAAATTGTATCGGTAGGATAAAGAATAATGCCTCCTGTTTTAATTGTTTCAGAAGCGAGTGTAATATCGTTGTTCATTAAATTACTTTTTGGTAAACTTTCATAATATCACTTGCAATTTTATCAGGTGAACAAAGTTCGGCACGTCTAAAACCTTCTTCAACCATTAAACTACGTGTGTGCTCATCAAGTAAAACACGTTTTAGGGCAACCATTAATTCCTCTGTTGATGAGGGATTAACATATAAAGCAGCTTTGGAGGCTACCTCTGAAAGACAACTACCATTACTCGTAATTACCGGAATGCCACTTACCATTGCTTCCAGAATAGGAATTCCAAAACCTTCAAAAAAAGATGGGTAAACTAAAGCAGAGGCCATTCTGTAAATAAGAGGTAGATCCTCACTATTTACATTTGGTAAGAAATGAATATCCTTCACATTATTTTCTTCAATATACATCTCAATTTTTCTCATATAGTCGGTTGGGCGACCAATATTAACAACAGGTATATTAAGTTTACCTTTATGAACCGCTTTTATAACAGCAAGAATATTTTTACGTTTCTCTATGGTGCCAACGGTTAAAATAAAGTTTTTTGGTAAATTATATTTGTTGCGAACAATCTGTAAATCCTCTTCTTGTGGAGTACAATAAAATTGAGGGTGACAAGGTTGATATACGACATCAATTTTCATTCTGTCTGCGCCTAAAAACTCAACTAAATCATCGCGAGTTTGATTACTTGCTGCAATAATTCTTGAGGATGCGTCAATAGCATGGCGGAATTTCTTTTCGTATATAGCTCTATCAATCATTGAATAGAACTCCGGGTAACGCATAAAAATTACATCATGAATGGTAACTACTGAAGGTATGCTAAGTGAACGAATACCCATTGGCAACTCATTGCTCAGGCCGTGATATAGATGAATTCCATCACGCTGTAAATCGCTGGTCATACTCATTGAGCGCCAGTAAGACGGAAGCAATCTGCCTATTGGCCCTGGGTGTATTATTCGAACATTAGATGAATATGGAAACCGGATGGTTGTTTTACGATACGGAGCATAGAGCAAATAATCGTTTAACTCTTTATAACGGCTAACCGAATAAATAATATTACGACTATAATTACCTAAACCACTATTATTGTATAAGGCACGCTTTGCATCAAATCCGATTCGCATAGTTTAAATAGTTAAAAGATTAAAATTCATTTGATGATTATTTAGCATTACATTGATTGTGTTAGTTTCTTAACACGTGTCATCGCTTCTAAAACATTATCTCTATCAGCAAATGCAGAGAAGCGGAAATACCCCTCACCCGATGGTCCAAAGCCAGAACCAGGGGTTCCTACAACATTAGCTTCGTTTAAAAGGAAATCGAAGAACTCCCACGACTTCATATTATTTTTTGTTTTTACCCAAACATAAGGCGCATTAATACCTCCAAAAACATTATAACCACAGGCTGCAAGACTTTCTTTAATAATTCGTGCATTCTCCATGTAATATAAAATTACTTCTTTTACTTCTTTCTTACCCTTCTCAGTATAGATAGCTGCAGCAGCTTTTTGAACCGGATAGGACACGCCATTAAATTTAGTGGTATGTCTTCTATTCCATAAGGCATGTGCCGAATGGGCGCTTCCATTTTCATCAAATAGCATTAACTCATCAGGTATTACCGTAAAAGCACAGCGCGTTCCTGTAAATCCAGCAGTTTTTGAAAAACTACGAAATTCAATAGCAACCTTACGAGCACCTTCAATTTCAAAAATTGAATGAGGAAGCGTTTCATCTTGAATAAAAGCTTCATAAGCGGCATCATATAATATAACAGATTGATTTTTAATTGCATAATCAACCCATTTTTTGAGATTTTCTTTACTTATTGTAGCCCCCGTTGGATTGTTTGGAAAGCATAGATAGATCAAATCAACCTTAACACTTGGAATTTCAGGCGTAAAATTATTTGCCTCGTTACACGGCATATAATAAATGTTATCAAAATAACCATTTTCTCGGCATACGCCAGTTCGGCCTGACATAACAGAAGTATCGGCATATACAGGATAAACAGGGTCGCAGATAGCAATTTTATTTGATAAACCAAATATTTCTTGAATATTACCTGTATCACATTTTGAGCCGTCAGAAACAAAAATTTCAGTTGTCTTAATATTAACACCACGGCTGTTATAATCATTTTTTGCAATAGCATCCAATAAAAAGCTATAACCTTGTTCGGGGCCATAGCCTTTAAAAGTAGCTTTCGAAGCCATTTCATCCACCCCTTCATGAAATGCTTTAATAATTGATGGAGTAAGAGCTTGGGTAACATCGCCAATACCCATTCGTATTACATTGCTTTGAGGATTCTTTGCTACAAACTCACGAACACGTCGCCCTATCTCAGGAAATAGGTATCCTGCCTTTAATTTTAAATAATTTTCGTTTACAAATGCCATAAAATTGCTTTTTAAGAAGGCAAATATAGGAATTTGAATGAGATTTTAAAGGATTTTATGAGTAAGATAGTGGCATCTCAGCCTTTAGAACAATTTTTTAACTTGCTTAATGCTGGTTTTAGATACGCGAACTATTGTAGGAACTCCCTGTAAGCGAATGAAGGATCAGAAATGTTTTCATTTTTATTTCGCCTCAAGTATTGAAAAATACAAACTGTTAAATACCACTGCAGCTCTTATGCATGTGATCTCCGTCTTACAGAATAGGCAGGAGTTCGACTATATAATTTCTTTCATTATCGTACCTGAAATTATTGTCTAACGGATTTAAGAAGCTTATTTTTAAGTGTGTAAATTAAGGTTTATACCATATCCTATTTAAAGAATTGATTGTAATTTTGTATTTATGATTATCTTTTTGTAAATTGCCAAACCTAAATACTATAGATGATTAAGCTACACGGTAAAATATTGAATCTTCTTTTTTATCTCGACATACTTTTATTGCCTATTTCGTTTCTAATTGTATACAAGTTTAAAATGTCTCAATTAGATCAGCATGTTATTAGTTATTGGAAACCCTTTCTTGCTTATGTCATTATTTGGTCTTCTATTTCATTTATTAACAATAAGTATAAGATAAAAGAAAAGAAAATTTCTCATTTCATTTTACATAATATTTTAAAACCAAACTTTTACATTCTTGCAGTATTAACTATTTCTTTCTATTTATTCAGAGAAGATCATTTTTCACGATTAGTTGTATTTGGAAATGTATTGCTAGTAACATTCTTTGAAATGTTTTTCTTTTCCATAATATTTAGCTTTGCACATACTATTGTTGAGATAGATGATGAGAGTCATCAGCAATTACTTAATTCAGCAAAAAAAGGAAAGATTAAAAAGGGATTAAAATGGGACGAACAGAAAATTACTACCATCCTTAAATTTATACGCGAAGAACTAGGCGAAAAACCATTACATTTTATACAGCGTTATATTGATATTGCCGATAGTGAAAGTTTAGTTTTGTCAACTACAACAAAATTTAATGTTGAGAATTTACCCGCTACATCATATACAGCTATTGTTAATTTACATCGTATAAATGACATTCGTTATGTAAATAAATTCTTTGAATGTATAAACTCAAAGCTTGAGGTTGACAGTTTATTAATAGGTTGTGCAGAAACGAAGGAGATACGAAAAAATCGAATATTTCATCGTTATCCTGCCATTATTAATTTTGTAGTATATACGTTTGATTATATTTTTAATCGTTTATTTCCTAAATTTTTAATGACCAAATGGTTATATTTTCATATAACACAAGGCAATAATAGAGTTATTTCGCGTGCCGAAGTTCTTGGACGCTTAGTGTCATGTGGTTTTGAAATTATTGAGGAGTGCGAAATTGATTATCTTCATTTTTTTGCAGTAAAGAAAAAAAGTGAGCCAATATATGATATGGATCCAACCTATGGCCCTCTTATTCGTTTAACGAGAAAAGGCCTAAATGGCAAATTAATTAAAGTCTATAAGCTTCGTACTATGCATCCATATGCCGAGTATTTGCAAGAATATATTTTTAAATTATCGAATCTAAAAGAAGGTGGTAAGTTTAAAGATGATTTTAGAATTACAACACTCGGGCGTTTAATGCGAAAATTCTGGATTGATGAATTACCTATGATTTTAAATTGGATAAAAGGAGAATTAAAACTCGTAGGAGTTCGTCCAGTAAGTCGCCATTATTTTAATTTATATAGTAAACAGTTTCAAGAACGACGTATTAAATATAAGCCCGGATTGTTACCTCCATTTTATGCTGATGCCCCTAAAACACTAGAAGATATTGAAAATTCAGAAAGAAAATATTTTGATAGTTATGATCAATCACCAGTTAAAACAGATATGAAATATTTTTTTAAAGCCTTATTTAATATTTTATTTAAAGGTTTGCGAAGTGCTTAGCTTATATATATCTTATATAGAAGGCAGTGTTCTGATTTAACATAACATCACAAAATAAATTTTGAGAAAGAAATATGGGTTTAATTTTAAATATAGATACCTCTACAAGTACCTGTTCTGTTGCACTGGCTTCTAATGGTCAATTATTAGCTGTACGAGAAGTTAAAAACACACGCGATCATGCTTCTATTATTACCGTATTAATCGCTGAACTTTTTGAAATTACGGGCAAAAAAGTAACTGATATTGATGCGATTGCTGTATGCAAAGGACCTGGTTCATTTACCGGACTCCGAATAGGCGTTTCAGCCGCTAAGGGTTTGTGTTATGCTATTGATAAACCGCTTATTTCTATTGGATCACCAGAAATATTGACGCAAGCATTTTTTGATATACATAAAGATTTTTTGAATACTGAAACTTTTTATTGCCCTTTAATTGATGCGCGTCGTATGGAAGTTTATACTGCACTTTACAATTTAAAATTGGAGCAAGTAAAAGAAACTAAGGCATTAATTGTTGATGAAAATTCGTTCAAAGACTATTCTGGAGAACGTATTTGTTTTTTTGGTTCTGGTGCGGAGAAGTGTAAAGACCATTTTTCAGATAAACGATTTCATTTTTTTAGTGATGTTGATTCCTCTGCTAGCTATATGGCAAATCTCTCTGAATGCTATTTCACAAAAAAGCAAATTGAAGATACTGCCTATTTTGAACCCTTTTATTTAAAAGATTTTGTTGCTACCGTGGCAAAAAAGAATGTGCTTTAGAAAACAATATCAATAAAATTGATATTGTTTTCTAAAGCACATTCATACACCAAAGATAAATTTCTTTGCAAAATACGTAAGCAGTTGGCTGAGGTGTCGAATTGTGTTTTTCGCCGAGGCGAAGAAATGCATTCGCCGCAGCCAAGAAGCCCCGATGTTGCGAAACAGTCACTTCGATACGCTTCGATTATACTAAGCGCAAGACCTCAGTGAACTGGGGCTTCAATGAATCTTTTTGCTATTTATCGGAATGCTTAATTTAACTTTTGTACCGTGACCCATTTCACTCTCTATGGTAATTTTTCCTCCATGTCTTTCAATAAAATCCTTACAAAGAATCAATCCTAATCCCGTGCCTTTCTCATTGCTTGTGCCTGAGGTCGATTGTAGTGCAGTAAATAGAAATAAATTAGACAATTGCTCATTAGACATACCTATACCAGTATCACTAATTTCAATGATGCAATATTTACCATATACATAAGACGATATACTTACCTGACCACCTGGCCCTGTATATTTAATGGCATTGTTAAGTAAGTTACGAAAAATCGTTTCAAGCATGTTTCTACCAGCCCGTATATTGCATTCATCAATAATATTGTTAATAATATGAACTTCTTTTTGTAATGCAATTTCGTTAAAAAGCAAAATTAACTCATCACAAAATATTTTCAGCTCAAGTGGCGCAGGGTTATAGTCTATCAATCCACTTTGTTCTCGCGACCATGTTAATAAATTATCAAGCAGATTATTCATTAAATGAGCTGATATATTTATTGATTTAAGAAATTTTTGTTGTTTTTCTTCGTCATATAAACTACGTTTACTAATAAGAAGATCGGAATAACCAATTAAACCATTTAATGGTGCACGTAAATCATGACCAATGATTGAAAAAAACGTGTCTTTTGCCATGTTATTCGCATGCAATTTAGATTGCATTTTTTGTAATCTTTTAACATATCGCTGAATAGTATATAAACCAATAAAGATGAAAACAAAGCCAATAAGCCAAATAATAATATGTCGAACTATTAAAGCTTTTTTATGTAAAAAAAATCGTTTCTTTACTGCCGTAGTTTCATAATTAATACTAATCGCTCCAGCAGGCTTGCCTGGTTTACAATATGCATCGTTATGACACTTCAGGCAACTTTTATCAGCAATAAATGCTTTAACCATCTTTAAATATTCTTTATTATCAAAAGTCTCTGTTATATATATTTCATCTTTGCCTTCCATTATTTTACGAAGGGCAAATTTCTCCCATTCATCAGGTAAATTGTTATCATTTACAGGATCAAGGCTGATAAGATGTGAACGTATTTCATTTGTAGGAAATGACTCATAAACCAATCGAGTCATAAACGCAGGATTTATGAGTGTAAGTTTTAAACCAGAGGTTGACGTGATATCTCTATTGGGATTATTTGAAAGAAAAGGATTTGGAGGTGTAAGCTCAGTAATAGGAACATAAACGCCTCCTTGCATAGCAACCCAATGTCGATATAGAACATCCTTATTATGTGCTGTACGAGCGGCAAGTAGAATGGAGCTTGTAAAAAATTTATCAATATCTTTTAGTGTATAAAATAATGTTAGTACCATTACAATAGACCATATAATAAAAACTAAAAGTATGGCCATAAATGGTTTCCGCGAAATTCTTTTTTTCAATTTGTTTGAGGTTTTAACAAAGATAATTTTCTAGAACATTCAAACAAATATTAATAGGGTATTAGATAATACCTTTTTGATTTATATTCTGTAATTATCTTGATATCTTTTAATTGATACTAAATATACACCAATAATCATTGCTATTTTATTTGTTGCAGATTAGCTGAAATGTTCATTAACATCTGTGCCTAAACAAATACAATACAAGCTGTTTCGTGGGTTTTATCCTGTAATCGTTTTCTGCCGAGGCTGATTCGATAGATATCGTCAACTGAACAAAAGTGCAGTAGCTCAACTATATAATTTCTTTCACTTTCGCTCCTGAAATTTTAGTCTCACTGATTCAAAACCATGCTAATGCAACAATTTACTTTTTATTATACGCTATTAGTTTAATAAATGCTGCACCATGCCGAGGGACCTCAACATTATATGAAGAATTGAAGAGACCGAGTGTTTTTTGTCTCCATATATCACGTATCCATTGTTTGTCACTTAAATTAAGCAGAGCAAAATCGAAGTGTATTTCAGATAGATTTTCTGTCTTATTAAATATACCTACAGCATAACTTCCATCAAAAAGCGGTTTAGCCCAAATATCATATTCAGCAGTACGCTTAATAAGTTTGGCTTGTTTAGCAAGTGCATCTTGATTTACTTCTATCATTTCGGAATTAGCCAAAAGGCTGAATGTAAAATCATCGATCTGCATTAAATCACAACTTATGAGAAGCGGCGCTGCCAACAAACTCCATAATGTTATATGTGTATATTGTTCTGATGGAGTCAACTGAGTATAGTGCATAGTACTGCTAAAACCATAACCAAGAGTCCCAACTACCAGCATATCTGGATCATTCCAATGACCTGCTTTGGCATATTCAGCATAGGGATCTTGAATAAAACCAATATTGGTTAAACTATACCAAGTGTCATCAATATCGCTTGTAGTACGCCAAAGGTTTGTACCAATTTCGGCACCCCACTCCCATGGTTTAAGCATTCCATATTGACACATTGCATAAACAATATCACGCTCAACACTATCGAGGCAGCGACGCATGAGGCGATAGGGTTTTTGCATCCCTTCTAACGTACTAACATCTTCGATGCCTACATAGGAACAAAGATCATACTTTAAATAGTCAATACCCCATTCAGCATACGTTCGTGCATCAATCATTTCATTTTTATAACTAGCTACAAGATTACCACAGGTTCTAGGTCCTGGCGACGAATATATACCTGCTTTTAGTCCTAGTGAATGAATATAATCAGACAAAGCTTTCATATCCGGAAATTTCTCATTCGATTGTAAAATACTATCACTATCGCGAATACCTTCCCAACCATCATCAATATTTATAAAAGAATAACCATAATTAATTAGTCCGCTATGCACCATTGCATCACTCGTTTTACGAATTACATCATCGCTAACTCTGCGTTTTCCCCATGCATTCCAGCTGGCCCAGCCTAATGGGGGAGTGAGCGATAATTTATCGCCTATTACAATGTTAAATTTTTGCGATTTACTATTCAAATTATTTTTTACTATTAGCTCAACAGAATAATTACCAGTATCGCTTACTTTACCTGTTATAATACCTGTTTCGGCATTTAAGCTCAATCCTTTGGGTAAATTATTGGCATTATAAGTAAGCGGTGTTTTACCTGTAGCAGGAATTTTATAGAGAAAAGGGTGCCCTGAATGAGCTCCAAATACGGCTGGTGTATTAATTTTAACACTATCAGAGACCTTAGGCGTTAAAATGTAAGGTGCCTCCACCTGATAATTAATGCTATTTGCAGTACCATTGGGTGTAAATGAAACAGTAATGTACCAGTATGTGGCATAATTTTTTAAAGCATATTTAAATATTTTATTTTCATTTTTGTTAAGCAATATAGGAACCTCAATTGTTGAGAGCGTTTGCTTTGATCGGATATCCAATGCATGTATTTTGAGCGTACCTTTTATATCTATTAAAG
Source organism: Bacteroidales bacterium (assembly GCA_038248505.1). Taxonomy (GTDB): domain Bacteria; phylum Bacteroidota; class Bacteroidia; order Bacteroidales; family JBBRXJ01; genus JBBRXJ01. Next base: position 10,356 of record JBBRXJ010000024.1, on the reverse strand, counting down.
GAGAGTTATTATAAATTTTAACTTCACCAATTAATGAATCACCATTAAATTTTAATGGAATATCCAAAAGATTAAAGGAAACATAATCTGTAATATCACACATACTAATAGTGTATGGACCAAAATACATACCACCTTTACGCTTGCGATCAAGTACTCTTATGGCAATAACATTTTCTTTATTCCATTTTATAATGCTATTATTTACCGAGAGTTTATATTTTACATTGGTACGATAGTGATCAACGATGCCGAGAGAGACTCCATTCAGATAGGTTTCGCTCCAGTCATCTATCCAGCCCAATTTAATTTCAAGTGAATCCTTCCAAAGAGAATTATTAATTAGTGATGAAGGCAAAAAAACATGAAGTCGATACCAGGCATATCCATCGTAATCGGCAAATCCTTGTGCTTCCCAATACATAGAAGTTTGAATAGTATCCCATGACTTATCATAAAAATTTGATTTAGACCATTCTTTTTGATCTCCAATTTTAAATTTCCAGCCTTTGCTGATATCAATAGATTGAGCAAATAATGAGCTAGTAGATAGAACGAGAAATAGCAATTTAAAATACCTCATGTTTTTTTCTCAAATATAAACATTTAATTTTGCTTTAAAAAAAATCAATCTATAAGTATATCTCTAAAAAATATATTTGAGAAAGAGCAAAAAATGACTATTTTTGATCTTATTAATAAAAAAATGAAGTTATCAATTATTAGCTTTTTTGTACTCCTACTAACGCCATGCTTAGCTTATAGCCAAGTGTTTAACAGTGGCGCTCGCTTAAATGATGGGGTGCTATCATTAGGATTTGAACCCGTTTTCATTGATGCCTCAGGAGCTGGAAGTGCAAAGTTTTTTATTCATGGTGATTTAAAACTAAGCGAGAATGTAAGTATTAATGGGCGTATTGCTACTATTAATAGCACTTGGTATGCAGGTGGTTTTAAATGGAAATTAGCAAAATATATTGCATTCAATACAGGTTTTCATAAATATCAATATGCTGGTGCCGATGCTTCTATTATTGCGGCATTGCCATTAGGTAAAGGCAATCATTTATATACAGGGCTGGATGCTCGTATGGAATTTCCAACAAATGATGTTCTATTTCCTGTTCTTGTTCCTCTCGGTATTTCAGTTGATATTGCTGAAGGTATAGCCATTGCATTAGAAGGCGAAATACCTATCACCTATTATGCAAGTTTTATTTTTGGCGGCGGATTAATTATTTTTTTTAAATAAAGGATATGGCAAAAATAAATGATTGGACTAAGTTGGATGGCTTGGTTTACAGCACCAATCCTGATATTATGGCTAAAAAGCAGGAGGAGCTAAAAGCAAATACTACACCCAATAAACAAGATTTGCGAGTATGGAAAGAATTTAGAAACGGAAAACCAGTGGTCGTTATTAAAGAATTTACTGGCAGTGAAGATGATTTAGATAAATTGGGACGCATGCTCAAGTCGAAATGTGGCGTTGGTGGCACTGTTAAAGAAGGCGAAATAATGATTCAAGGGGACATTCGCGATAAAGTATGTCAGATTCTTGAAAAAGAAGGTTACAAATATAAAAAGGCTGGCGGCAAATAAAAATATGAGATGCTTATCCTTTGGTAAATATGGAAATTCTTTTTTTGATGTGCTTAAAAAGTCTTTTTTTTATTAGCATATAAATTTGCCGTAAATGTATCTTCCACAAAAATTTACTCAATATTCAATCATTTAACATTTCATTCCGCCGCCGCGCACACTATTTTTTTATTTAACCATTTAATAACATCAAAATAGAGTCGTATGCTTTTGCCAGCTGGCTCTTGAGCAATTTCATTAATAGCTTCTTTACATTCAGCCAAAATCTTTTTTCTATCACTTTTAAGTAATTTCGTTGTTGTGCGTCGTAAACTTCTAACGAATTGTTTTTCCATAAGATTCAGCTGAGAGCTATTCTTCATTTTTCGCTCAATAGATGTAATTTCCGAAATCAATAAATCCATATCACCGCGTTCATATCTCAACACCAAATTAAGCATACGGGCAGCAACATACACAGGCAACACACTATCATTAATATGTATAGGCCATTCACATCGCAAACAGTGTGAAGCTGATTTTAAATCGCCTATTCGATAATATAACATTGATCTCAGTACAGCAATTTCAGCACTAATATAAATTGATTGAATTGTAGAAATTCGTTTAATATATTGTTCTGATCGAACAAGCTGCTCTTTTATTTGAAGCGGATTATCTTCATATAATGCCTTCAAACATTCGTGTTTAATTAGTACTGGGATTAACACCCTCAATATTTCATTGCTCTCCTTCTCAAGAGCCCTCAACTTTTGAATATAAAAAGATACTTCTTCAGTAGCATTCATCAGATACAAATTGTTTAACAATTCATTCAAATAATCAACATAATCCAATGATGCCTCACTCGAAATATTTTGATGCTCTTCAAATAATTTTGTTAGCTGCCTTAATGTATGTAATGCCGATGGAGGTTCTCCTGTCATTTTAAAGTACGCAACTTGAAATAATAAATGTGTTTTTCGTGATTCAAAAGAGCGATAGTTATGTTTATTCATCATACTCATTTCACCTAACACCAAATCATTTAGTTGCTCTTTTTCGAAAGGTAATTCTAAAGGCCCTTTTAAAGCATATCGATAACTTAATGTATCAAGTAGCGATGTATGTTCATGAATACTCTTTAAATAATCAATGACTAAACCAGCAGATGTATAGCGCTTTACTAAATCCTCCTCGCTCAATATCGGATAATTCAAACGCCTAAAAAAGTCGAGTTCAAGACGAGCAAATTGACTATACCAAATAAACTTTTCAAGCCGAAAAGCGAGGGTTCTTGCCTTATTTATTAATTGAAAACAGGCATCATAAATACTTCTATTAAAAAGAATAATTGCTTCAGAATAATATTGGTTAAATAATACATCATTATTCTTTTCGGTATTTTGATCTGACAAAAAACGTATTAAATGTTGATATAAATGTAGAGACAGTGATTCAAATGCACCTGAGGGATTTTTCTGTCTAAATAATAGGCGAATATCTTTTTCGGAATTTCTCTCATCAACAATTAAATTATAAAGAACCAAATAATCCGACAAGTTTTTAGCATCCCTCGTATTTAAACCAAAATTCATACTAAATAAGCGTTTTTCGGTCTTACTCATTGTGCGTGTTAAAAGAATTAAGTTTTCAAACTTTGCCATATTTTATAATTAACAGATTCTTTTAACAAATATACATAATTATCTTAATATATTTTATATAACACTTATATATATTAGTTTACAATTTACATTAGCAATTTATAAATATAGATTATTAGTAATATTGATATAGATTTTTATAGTATATATCTTACATTTGTTTAGCAACAAAAGCAAATACTATGAAGATCACAGTTATTGGTAGTACAAACACAGATATGGTAGTAAAAGCCGAACATCTCCCGGTTCCTGGCGAAACCATTCTTGGCGGTAAATTCTTTATGAACCCTGGCGGTAAGGGCGCCAATCAAGCTGTGGCAGCTGCTAGATTAGGGGGTAATGTTACTTTTGTAGCTAAAGTGGGGAATGACATTTTCGGTAAACAAGGTCTTGAACTTTTTCGCAAAGAAGGTATCGACACTAAATATATTTTAACCGACCCCGATAATCCTTCTGGTGTTGCACTAATCACAGTTGACGAAAATGCCGAGAACTGCATTGTTGTTGCCCCTGGAGCCAATGGCACATTAAACATTGATGATATTAATTTCTGCATGTCAGCCATCGAAGAGTCCGACATTATTTTACTTCAATTGGAAACTCCTGTTGAAACGGTTGAATATATTGCTAAAACAGCATTCTCATTAAAAAAGAAGGTGATATTAAATCCTGCTCCTGCACAAAAATTAAATAGTGAAATATTTCCATGCTTATATCTTCTAACTCCCAATCAAACCGAGGCAGAGATGCTTACCGGCATCAAAATAAAGCCCAGTAAGGGAAACAGCGGTATCATTATTGACGAGCTTGATTCCATTAAAGAAGCCGCACGCACACTTAAAAAAATGGGGGTACAAAATGTTGTAATTACTTTGGGGGTTGATGGCGCTTATGTTTTAACCGATAAACTCTCTGTCCTTATTCCAGGATATAAAGTAAAACCTGTTGATACTACTGCTGCTGGCGATACCTTCAATGGCGCATTGGTTGTAGCTCTCAGCGAAGGTAAAGAAATGGACGAAGCGGTAGATTTCGCTAATAAAGCGGCTTCCATTTCTGTTACTCGTTTTGGTGCCCAAAGTTCGGTGCCAAAGAGAAGTGAAATCACCTTTTAGATAATACTATTTTTAAAATCTGCATAATAATAAAACATAAGGATATGAAAAAAATCATTTTAACCCTTCTATCAATTGCTTTACTTGTTTCAAGCGCTTGTAAAAAAAATGCTGCGCTTAAAGATGGTGCATCAATACGCATGAGTAAAAATGAACTGATAGATAAAATTAAGGGCGGATGGGCCGGCCAGGTTATTGGTGTAACCTATGGTGGTCCTACCGAATTTCGTTTTAAGGGAACTATGATTCAGCCTTATTATCCTATTCCTTGGACCGACTCAACTATGAAATGGTGGTATGATAATGCCCCTGGGTTATACGATGATGTGTATATGGATATAACTTTTGTTGATGTATTCCAAAAATATGGCATTGATGCTCCTGTTGATTCACATGCTATGGCGTATGCTCGTGCCGATTACAAATTATGGCATGCCAATCAGGTTGGACGTTACAATATATTAAATGGTATCATGCCTCCTATGTCGGGTCATTGGAAAAACAATCCTCATGCCGATTGTATCGATTTTCAAATTGAGGCAGACTTTGCAGGTCTTATGTCTCCTGCCATGCCAAACACCTCATCACAAATCTCTGATGGCATTGGTCATATTATGAATTATGGCGATGGTTGGTATGGTGGTGTTTATGTTGCTGCAATGTACACTATGGCCTTTGTTTCAAAGGATGTTGAGTTTGTAGTTACAGAGGCATTAAAAACCATTCCTGCTGAGAGTGAGTTTCACAAATGCATGAGCGATGTGATTGCAGAATACAAAAAGAATACAGCCGACTGGCGTGATGCATGGTATATGGTTGAAAAGAAATGGTCGCAAGACATGTCCTGTCCTGATGGCATTTTTGACGCATTCAATATTGATGCAAAAGTAAATTGCGCGTATGCTATTATTGGCCTGCTTTACGGTAAAGGTGATTATGGCAAAACTCTCGATATAGCTACTCGTTGCGGACAAGATAGCGATTGCAATCCAGCAACCGCAGGCGGTATTTTAGGAACCATGCTTGGCTATAACGCCATTCCTGCTTACTGGAAACAAGGTATAGATAAAGTTGAAGACATGGATTTTAAATATACCACCATGTCATTAAACGATGTGTACAAAGATGGTACCGAGCAAGCAATAAAAGTAATTGAGAAAAATGGCGGGAAAGTAGATGGCGATCTAATTATCATCAAATATCAAAAACCAATTGCAGTGCGCTTTGAAAAGAGTTTCCCAAATATATATCCTTCTGAAATGATTGTAAATAAAACTCTACTATCAAAAGTCGCTTTTCAATTCAACTTTACGGGTACTGGTATTATAGTTAATGGCAGCTTAAATATTAATGAAAAAGAAAAGGTAAATGATCCAAAATTTAATAACTACATTGGTATAATTGAAGCAACATTGGATGATCAAAAACCGGACACATTGAAATTCCCTGCCAACGTGAATATCCGACGCAACGATTTTTATTGGAAATATGAATTGCCAAAAACTGCACACACACTCCAAATTCGCTGGTTGAATGTTGACACGATGAATTACAATTTATCACTCTCTCGTCATCCGGCTTATTCATTTTCCGATACATTAACTTCTTACGTAAAATAATATTAAATTAACTTTTAAAATTTATGACACGACTGCTGCTTCCTTTGTTGTTAGTTTGTTGCATAGCCTGCAATAAAACATCTCAAAATCTACCTAAAGAAGGAATGATTGAAATTTCAAAAAAAGAACTTGATAATAAAATTAAAGGCGGTTGGGCCGGCCAAGTCATTGGCGTTACCTATGGCGGTCCTACTGAGTTTTATTTTAAGGGCAGCATGATACAATCATACCACCCAATACCATGGAATGATACCCTTATTAAATGGTGGTATTTGAATGCTCCTAGTTTATATGATGATGTATATATGGATTTATCTTTTGTTGATATTTTTGAACGTTGCGGTCTTAATGCTCCTGCAGACAGTTTTGCACAAAGTTTTGCTTATGCAAAATATCACTTGTGGCACGCCAATCAACAAGCGCGCTATAATATAATGCATGGCATTAAACCTCCTGCATCTGGCTACTGGAGAAATAATCCTCATGCCGATTGCATCGACTTTCAAATTGAGGCCGATTTTGCAGGTTTGATGTGCCCTGGAATGCCCAATGTTGCAAGTGATGTTTGCGATAAAACAGGGCATATCATGAATTCAGGAGATGGTTGGTATGGCGGTGTTTATGTTGCTGCTATGTATTCTCTTGCTTTTATCTCTAACGATATTCTATTCATCGTTAGCGAAGCTTTAAAAACGATTCCCGCTCAATCATCCTTTGCAAAATGTATTAGCGACGTTATTGCTTGGCACAATCAATACCCAAACGACTGGCAAAAAGCCTGGTTTGAGTTACAGAAAAAATGGAGCGAGGATATTGGTTGCCCTAAAGGTACTTTTGAGCCCTATAATATTGATGCAAAAATGAATGCCGCCTATGTTGTTATCGGTTTGCTCTATGGCGATGGTGATTTTGCCAAAACCATCGACATTGCAACACGTTGTGGACAAGACAGCGATTGCAATCCTGCCACTGCAGGTGGTATTATTGGTGCCATTATTGGCTATGACAAAATACCTGATGTATGGATGCGTCCTCTTAAACAAGTTGAAGATATGACCATACAATATAGCAGCCTGTCTTTAAATCAAGTGTACACCACGGTAAACAAACATGCTTTAGCTATGATTGAAAAAAACGGTGGACGTGTGGTTAATGATAAAGTTGAAATATTATATAAAAACCCAATGTCCGTTATATATGAAGTAAATTTTGAAGGTATTGCTCCAAAAGAAAAAATTAATCTCTCAAAACTTAACAATAAACATCTAGAGTTTAATTTTGACGGAAAAGCATTCGTAGTAAGCGGCTATATCTCAAATGCCGAAGGTAATGTTACCGATACTGCAAATTATAGCGCTTTATATGAAATCATTATTGATGGAAAAATTATCGACACTCTTGATCTTCCCGCAAATATGATTACCCGGAATGCAGATATATATTCCAATTATGATCTGCAACAAGGAAAACATAATGTGGTGATGAATTGGCTTAATCCCCAGGATAATTGGCGCGCCAATATTAAAGATGTTTTGGTGTATAGCGAAAAAAAATAATGCTATTAGTTTATTATGATAACATCAAAATAAAATATATTTATACAATTTCATTTATTAACCTCAAACACCTTTAATAATGTATTTTGCACAAAATTATACCATCGCTGTTATTCTATGCGTTATCACAATGTTTTGCTGGGGCTCATGGGCCAACACACAGAAAATTGCCGGTAAAAGCTGGCGCTTCGAATTGTTTTATTGGGATTATGTTCTAGGCATTTTATTATGTTCACTTGTGCTATCATTTACTCTCGGGAGCAATGGCAACGAAGGTCGCAGTTTTATTGCCGATATTAAACAAGCTGAAACAGAAAACTTGTGGTTGCCATTTATTGGCGGAATTATTTTTAATTTATCAAATATTCTTTTGGTGGCAGGTATCGCCATTGCTGGTATGGCAGTGGCATTCCCCGTAGGCGTAGGTGTTGCAATGGTGTTGGGTGTTATCATAAATTTTGTAACTGCCCCAAAAGGCGATGCAATAATTCTATTTTCAGGCGTTGCATTAGTTGTTATTGCAATTGTTTTTGATGCCTTAGCCTATCGCAAAATGTCATCAAATGCAGGGAAGCTTAGCTCAAAAGGAATCGTTGTTGCGCTGCTCGCCGGCGTGCTCATGTCCGTTTTCTATCGCTTCATCACCATGGCTATGATTACCGACTTTGCGAACCCCGAAACAGGTAAGCTCACTCCATATACTGCCGTGTTCTTTTTTGCATTAGGTATTCTTGCCAGCAATTTCATTATTAATACCTACCTCATGCGCAAACCCATTGAAGGTGCTCCAGTTTCAATTTCTGAATATTTTAAAGGAAATATAAAAGTACATATTGCCGGTATTTTAGGCGGTGCCATTTGGTGCATCGGAACCTCGCTAAACATTGTAGCATCAGGCAGTGCAGGCGCAGCAATTTCTTATGGCTTAGGGCAAGGCGCAACTTTAATTGCAGCTTTATGGGGCGTATTTATTTGGAAAGAATTTAAAGGGGCGGGAAAGTCTGTTAATGTCTTAATAGCTCTTATGTTTTTGTTCTTTATTTTAGGAATTACGCTAATTATTGTTGCTGGATTGTAATATTAAATTCGATTCTGCATAATTGTAGACTTACATAACCAGGGCTTAGGGCATTTCTTCGCCTAGGCGAAAAACTCAATGTACCACCTCAGCCAACTACTTCTCCCCATAAACTCCGCCGTGGCGGATAAACTCATAAACCTAATATCTTAGTGGTTTTCTTTCTACTTTCTACTTTCTTCCTTTGTGTTCGCCGCGGCGAACTTAATGTACTTAGTGTCTTAGTGGTTCTTTCCAATTTTTATTTATTAAAAACATTTGGCACATAATGCGGATCTCCTGTATCCGGACGTTTCATAACGCGTACCGTTGGACCACTAATGTTCGTATTCGTACATCCATTGGAATCAGATATCGTTGTTATGGTATAGGTCGTAGCCGTATATTTTCCCGCTGTCCATATTGGTCCTACACTCGGACTAAAATCATAGGGATCGCTATTAATATTATTCAACGTTCCTGTATTTGTGCCATCCGACCATGTAAAATCAAATGGTGCTGTACCGGAGGTAAAATCTACTCGCAATGTTGTATTGCTGCCTATGCAAATAGTATCTAACGCTGGCAATACCGTAAACGTAGCATTTGCACCCTGATTCACAGTTACGTTTAAGGAATCAACGCCAATACAATTATTATTGTCGGTGACCGTATAGATCAATTTAAACGTTCCCATATTTTTGCTGCTGAATGATGGCGCCGCAATGATTTTACTCGTTAACGAATCTTTTCCATTACCCGTCCATACATGTGTGGTATATGTGCCTGAACCACCTGCTGCATTGCCATTCATCGCTAACGTGCCACCGGTACATATTACTGCCGGATCGGGCGTTATTCCTGCTGTGGGTAAACTATTGATCACTACAACCGTATTTGCTGTTTGTGTACATGAATTTGCATCCGTAACAATAATCGTATACGTTCCAGCCATGGCAAGTGTTGCACTGCCATTCACTGTTGGACTTTGTGTTGCATCACTATATGCACTTGGGCCACTCCATGCATAACTTGTTAATCCATTCGCACCGCCTGTGAGTTGTAGGCTTGTTCCAATGCATCGTGGACTATTACTTGTTGCGGTGGCTGTTGGCAAGGCATTAACGGTTGTTGTTATTGCTGCACTACTATCTATACATCCACTACCATTTGTTACAATAACTTTTACGGCGGTGCCATTTGTAAGTGTGGTAGTAGTGTATGTTGTGCCTGCACCGCTTTGTATGCTTGCACCATTACGTTTGAAGTTGTAATTACTTCCACCACCTGCGCTAAAGATTACTGAGTTACCGGCACATATTATATTGTCGGCATCGCTGCTAGTAAAACTTACAGCAGGTAATGTATTGACTGTTGTTACTATTGCCGCACTTGAGTCTATACATCCACTGGCATTGGTAACAATGACTTTCATGCTGGCTCCATTCGCTAAAGCTGTAGTTACATAAGTTGTACCTGCACCACTCTGAACGATTGAGCCATTTAATTTAAAGTTATAGGCTGAACCGCCACCTGCAGTAAAGGTTACGGAGTTACCAGCACATATAGTATTGTCGGCATCGCTGCTGGTAAAGGTTACAACTGGCAAGGCATTAACGGTTGTTGTTATTGCGGCACTACTATCTATACATCCACTACCATTTGTTACAATAACTTTTACGGCGGTGCCATTTGTAAGTGTGGTAGTAGTGTATGTTGTGCCTGCACCGCTTTGTATGCTTGCACCATTACGTTTGAAGT
>JBBRXJ010000023.1:0-40822 GCA_038248505.1 Bacteroidales bacterium | reverse complement strand
TCAAAAAATACTTCAAGTTTTTTCTTCACTGGATTATCAAATCTTGAAAATTTAACCGTAAGATTTATTGGAAATGACTTTAATCTCTCATGGGGGAAAAAGGGTGATTTCATTATAAGTCATTATGAAACTGCGTTTTAACCAAAATATAGCCAAAAAAACGCTATCCGGCATTACAAAAAAATTAAGTTGCTAATCTCGTTTTTATTTGCGATTTTTGGGGTATCTTTAATATAAGTTCCTATAACTTATTTAATACCTATGAGAAAGATACTATTTATATGCACGTTTTTGGCTACCGCTGTCTTGCATATAAATGCACAGTACTTTCAAGGTTTTGAAGAAACCACTACGCGTCCTTCATGCTGGACTGGTGCAACTTTTTCAAATAAACTTTCCTCGGCAATTGCAGGTGGAGTAAAAACACCTCTGCAAAAATTACGTCAATGTGAAAGCGGTGCAGGAGCCTCCGGCTTAGGCGCTCCTACTCCCAATTGGCTGCGAACCGCTGCATTTACACTCTCAGGCACCACCACCAGTGAATGGGTATCACTTTGGTTTCGTACCGGAGGATATTTACCCCTACAAAACGCACGATATCGTATACAGCTTGAAAATCAGGGTACCTTGGCATTAACAGCGGTGAGTAGCTATATTGTTGTAAATGGGGTTTATGATACGATTTGGACGAATAAGAAATTCAATTTCCCTCCAGTCGTTGCAGGTAACTATAAATTAGTATTTGAAGTCTCCACAGGTTCAACCCGACTGGAATTTGATGCCGTAGAATCAAGCGTAAATATAAATGGTGGCCCAGCCTCATCAGCAAGTATCAGCATCTCTTCAGGAACAAATCCGGCCTGCGGTAGTACCGTAAATTTTGCATCGGCTTTTGTAAATCCCCAGGCAACAATTTCATACGATTGGTATTTGAATTTAAATGTTGTTGCAAGTAATGTAACCACATGGAGTTGCGATACACTGCAACCTTGCGATTCGGTATATATGATTATGCAAACGGGTACACCTTGCTATACAGCATACCGCACCAATGTTATTAAATTCCTAGCCTGCGGCTCTCTTTCTATAACCGGTTTGTCAAGCCATAGTTTTTGTGCATATCCTGCAAGTAATTTTAATATTACTTTTAACACAAGCATACCGGGCACACACACCTATACTACACAACTCTCAAATATTAATTCAAAAACATTTCCGGCAAGTCCGGTTTCTCTTGGTAACGCTACCACATCACCCATTAGTTGCACACTGCCAAGCGCATTATCAACCGGAAAATATTATGTGCGTATTGAATCAAATGGCGGCGAACGTTCGACAAATGTAGACTCAATAACTGTTTCGGGATTTTCAAATTCAGCAACCCAAACCAACATTTCATGTGCAGGGGCCGCCGGAGGTGCTGTAAATATTACTGTTGCAGGAGCCACAACACCCATCCAATATTCGTGGTCGAACGGTGTAACATCAAAAGATATTAGTTCGGTAACTGCCGGAACGTACAATCTAACTATTACCGACAACAATAGTTGCAGTCAAACCTACTCCTATATAATTACACAACTAACAGCACTCACACAAACAGCAAGCATCTCAAACGTTCTCTGCAATGGTTCAAATAATGGAGCTATTGATGTTACCGTAGCAGGCGGAACATTGGCATACACGTATTCATGGAGTAACGCGGCTCTATCACAAGATCTAAACTCAAAAACTGCAGGAAATTATAATCTCACAATTACAGATAGTAAAGGATGTACATCAACTGCTTCATATAGTATTACGCAACCTACATCATCGCTATCTATTTCAACGGGTGTTGTAACCAATATAAACTGCAACAGTACAGCTACCGGCGCTGTAAATATTACGATAGCCGGAGGCACATCAGCATACACCTATATTTGGAATACCGGTGCTACTACTCAAAGCATTACCGGTCGTAGCAATGGCACATACAGCGTTAATATTAATGATGCCAATAATTGCAATGTATCGGCAAGCTATACTATTACACAACCGGTGTCGGCATTATCGCAAACAAATACTGTTACGAATGTACTCTGCTATTCAGGCAGCACCGGAGATATAGATGTAACCGCCGCCGGTGGAACATCACCATACAATTATTCATGGAATAATGGTGTAACGACAAAGCATACTTTATCGCTTGTAAGTGGCACCTATACAGTAACAATAACCGATACTAAAACCTGTACTATAACTGCCAGTATAGCCTTAACACAGCCTACAGCGACTCTTTCCATTCCAGGAGTCACTGCCGCTGTACAATGTAATAATACTTCTAGCGGAGCCATAACAATAACGCCAAACGGTGGAACAACTGCTTATACTTATAGTTGGAATAATGGCGCTACCACAAAAGATATTTCAACGCTTACCACCGGAACATATACACTTACCACCACCGATAAAAATGCCTGCACTGTATCAGCAAGTTATTCCATTACCCAACCAACAGCACTGTTACATACTTCTTCAATTACAGATGTTCTTGTATATGGAGGCAGCAACGGTGCTATTAATATCAGCGTTAATGGCGGAACTTCACCGTATACTTATTCATGGAATAGCGGTTCTACGGCACAAGATATTTCGTCGGCAACTGCAGGAAATTATAGTATTGTAATAACCGATAACAAAGGTTGCTCGGTAAGCAGCATCTACTCCATTTCAGAACCTGGTAATATAAATATATCTCCTACTATCTCCAATGTACTTTGCAATAGCGGCAGCAATGGTAGCATTAATATTTCAATATCAGGCGGACAAACACCCTACACCTTTAGCTGGAGTAATGGGGTAACTTCAAAAAATACATCGGCGCTTACTGCAGGAAGCTATTCTCTTGCTGTTACCGATCAGAACGGATCGACAAGATCAGTGTCGTATACTGTTAGCCAACCGAATGCTATTGGGCAAAGCGGCAGCATTAAAAACATATCCTGTTTTGGTGGTAATAATGGTGAAATTGATGCTACTGCTTCGGGCGGCACATCACCCTACAACTATAGTTGGAACAATGGGGCAACAACAAAGAATGCGTTGTCGCTTACCAGTGGAACATACACGCTAACAATTACCGATTTTAATTCATGTAGTATCACTGCAAGTTTTACAACAACTCAACCCACTGCTGCATTATCACAAACAAATACTATTACAAATGTTCCATGTTATGGTGCATCATCCAGCGCCATTGCTATTACTACATCAGGCGGCACTTCGCCCTATACGTATAGTTGGAGTAATGGCGCTCTTACAACCAATGTAGCGTCGCTCACTGCCGGGAGTTACAATCTTAGCATCACAGATAAGAATGCATGTATGCTGAGTGGTTCGTTCACCATCACTCAGCCTGCATCAACTATGTCTTTATCAAATGTTACCTCCACCAATATTTTATGCAACGGTGGTAATAATGGCTCCATAAGCATTACTCCCGCCGGAGGTCTATCACCATATTCTTATTCTTGGAATAATGGTCAATCATCGTCTTCTAATTCATCACTCACAACAGGTAGTTATACAGTAACGGTAACCGATCAAAATGCGTGCACATCAAGTTATTCATTAACAGTAACGCAACCTTCCGTCGCATTAATCATTGCCGCTACTACAAGTACCATATCATGCAACGGCGGAAATAATGCTTCAATAAATTTAAATTCTAACGGTGGCACATTGCCTTACACCTACTCGTGGAGTATTGGTGCAACATCACAAAATATATCATCACTCAGTGCCGCTACCTATTCAGTAACACTTACCGATGTTAATGGTTGTACCAAATCATCATCCTATAATATTACACAACCATCACTACTTTCTGAATCGGCTGTTGTTACAGACGTTGCCGTTAATGGCGAAAACACAGGGGCTATCAATCTAACAATTTCAGGCGGTTCATTTCCTTATACCTACTCGTGGAGCAATGCAAATACCAATCAGGATATTTCGTCAGTATCTGCAGGCACCTACGATATAATTATTACCGATACCAAAGGCTGCAATCGTACCGCAAGCTACACCATTACCGAACCGGGCTCAATTAATATAACCCCGGTAATAACTCATGTCTTATGTAATGGTGCAAGTAATGGCGCTATCAGTATTAGTGCGGCAGGTGGCGCCACACCCTACACTTTTAAATGGAGCACAAATGCTACTACACAAAATGTTTCTTCACTCTCTGCGGGAGCATATATTGTAACGGTTAATGATAATGATGGTGTAGTAAAAATATCCAACTTCATTATCAGTCAGTCTGCGGTCATTGCTGCTACATCAAGCATCAGCAACGTTACATGTAAAGGCGGATCCAATGGCTCCATTTCCGTTACGGCAAGCGGTGGCACATCACCATATACATATCAATGGTCGGTTTCATCAACTGCAAATCCTCTTTCTGATATATCTGCAGGTTCATTTATAATTACTATTACCGATTCAAAAGCATGCAATTTTTCTGCTTCATATACAGTAACTGAAAGTCCATTACCGGGTGTAGAATTGGGTTTTACAAAATATATTTGCCAGGGTGAAAACACCATATTAAACGCAGGCTTCGGATTTACAAATTATACCTGGAAGTTTAAAGGTTCAACCATTTTTTCCGGCGATTATCCCTACATTAATGCAAGCGACTCGGGTAAATATTATGTTTTCGTACAAGATGCATCTGGCTGCAATAACAAGGATAGCGTGGTTGTTACAGCCTACAAATTGCCGATTCCTACCATCGCAGGAAACACGAGCGTTTGTTCCGCTTCATCAACAACGTTAAATGCAAGCGGCGGTACTTCATATTTGTGGTCAACAACAGAAAATACGGCAAGCATAAACATTGCGCCCACATCAAATTCAAATTACACTGTAATAGTTAACAAAGCCTACACCGGCCGTAGTTGTTCCATTAGCAAAGTTATTGCGATATCGGTAAATGCACTTCCAATTCCAACGCTTACATCTTATACTACATCGGTATATGCAGGTCAGCAAAACGTAACTTATTCCCTGACAGCAAAACCTGCACATACCTATAACTGGACTACTACCGGTGGAACCATTGATGGTACAAATTCAGGAAGCGATATAATAATCGATTGGGGTACCGATGTCGCTGCATCATCCGGCTTTTTTATTACGGATACGGATTTTAATACCGGATGTTCTAGCACTACATTTTATCTGGTTACAATATATGTGCCACAGCCAATAAGTATTATTTACACTGCAGATAATGTTGGATGTGTTAGCGATAATGACGGTTCAATAATAATTAATGATGTAACCGGTGGCGTGAAGCCCTATAGCTATAATTGGGATAATGGCAAAACAACGAGGAACCATACCAACCTCAGCATCGGAGACTATACTTTAACGATTACGGATACTCGCGGCGATTCATTAGTGACGTCTTTCACTATTGCTAAAACACCGGGATTTGAATATTCAATAAATGAAACGGAATCCCTAAAATGCTATGGTGATTTAGCATCACTCGAAATTGTACCAAATGAAATCGGTAGTTATATTTTTAATTGGTCAAATGGCAATACCGATGCAAATATTTCCGGCTTAAGTGCCGGATCTTATTCTGCCACCGTCACAAATCAGGATGGCTGCGAAAATCCAAAGTCAATAATCATTAATGCAATCAACAAAATATCGTTGCAGTTGATTACGATTCAACCTGTTTGTCCGCTCGATAATAGCGGTTCAATCGCCGCTATTATTTCCGGCATCACAGAACCATACTCCCTCATCTGGTCTAACGGAAATGATAGTCAAATGATATCAAATCTCCCACCCGATGAATATAGTCTTACCGTTACTGACCAAAATGGATGCTCCGTTGATACTACAATTCAAATCGATGCCGAAAAAGAAATTTGCATTGATGTTCCCACTGCTTTTTCACCAAATGGTGATGGAATAAATGATGTATGGAATATAAAAGATTTGAATTACTACTATCCCGATTGTATCATTGAAGTTTATAATCGTTGGGGTATGTTATTATTTTCATCAAAAGGTTATAGTACTCCTTGGAATGGATTTGACAAAAAATACAAATTGCCTTTCGATTCATATCACTACATCATCGATTTAAATGTAGGTTATTTACCATTAACAGGGCAAGTAACAATTTTGAGATAATCTCTGCTTTTTTGAGTTAGTTATGCATCGTAAACAACAATACATTCTTTTATTCGTAGTCGCAATATTTGCCTTTCAAAGAAGCTTCGCGTATGAAGTTCGTCCCAATGTATTTTCATATAATTTAATGGGATCTACCAATCAATATCTTCTAAAATCGAATGTATATCACCAAAACATTAGCTACGAAAGAGTAATAAAACCATACCTCTCAGTAGAATTAATGTACGAACAAGGCATTTACAAATACAGCATATATAAGGATAAATTAGGCGCTACGGAAAAAGAATATTGGATGGATGGAAAAGGAGCCGCAATTACTGCGAAACTTTTTCCGTTTTTCGTACTACGTAAAGATGAAGCGCCACTCGGATTTTCCTTTTGCTTTTCATATCATTATTTAAAAGCCAACCGCAACATCTATGAACCAGATAAAACTGCAACATTGGTTAAAACCATTCATGAAAAAGGAATAATACATGGTGTAGGTTTAGACATTGGCTATAAATACGGAAATATCTTTACCATTGAACCAACAGTTGGATTCATTGCCGGCATACCCAATAAATTGAACACTAACGACAGAACAAAATACTTTTTTAAGCCGGGAGTATTTATGCTATTTAATTTTCAAATAAAAGCAGCAGTATCATTTTAACTTGATATAAGACTATATATAACATGTACTGAGTTATATCATTGATATAGTAATCAATTGCTTTGAAGAATAATATTAAACATTCACATTTTGTATCTATTTATTAAGTAAATTTGATATGATACCCTAAAACCAAAGTAATAATTAAAAGAAATCATATGAAAAGAAATTATACGCTGCTCTTCCTTTTGTTATTTGTTGCATTACACATTCATGCACAACAAAGCATTTTAAGTTATGCTGGTAATTCAGGCAAGGAATGTTTTTATGATGTGCTTCAACTATCTGATGGCACTTTCTTAGTTTCGGGCTATGCCGATAATCTAAATTGGATTGACATTTCCGTTCCGCGTACCCTAATTACGCCCACCGGAGTTACCAATGCACTTACCACAACCAATCGCTATGCCTTTATTATTCAGCTTAGCAGTGATATGCAAACCATACTGAATGTAGTTCATTTGCCACAAGGTGCTGCTGAAGATATCATGTTTATTAAAACTACAAATCAACCCGGCCAAGCAACCGGCGATATGTACATTTCAGGTACTACCCAAGATAGCAAAGCAAATAACGGCGGCTATTTTATTGGTCGTTTAAACAACAATTTTGTAAATGGTGTACCTACTGCTTTTGCTTGGGTAAAACCCATTTGGGCTGATGCTGCTGCATATTTTAAAGCACGCCATGCATGGGATGTTACATCGAATGGTAAAGTATATTATCTCTCAGGAGAAACACATTCATTTAATTGGTCTGCTATGTATCGACTCAAAAGTAACGGAACTGCCGATGTTGTACCAAAGTGGACTTTTCATTACAAATTAGCCGGCGGCGAATATATTGGTATTGGCAGTAGTTATCCTGGTGGTATTGATTCATTAGTTAGTAGTCTTATTCTATTTAAAAAAGAAAAACTCGTTGCTGTTTACGATCATGGACTGCTCAAGATTATGCAATGGTACAACCTGATGGCAACGGTGGTGTTAAAACCAGAAAGTGGCCTATGGATCAAATGTTCGCTGGTCCTTGTGTGACTGGTGTGACTTTAAATTACGGACGAGGCTATGGTGGTAAATGGTATAAAGTAGCCGGCTCAAGTACGAGTACCGAAACCTATGGCCCATCAACGATTGTTGTTGACAGACGAGACAATTCAATGTATTTTGGTTTTAATGTTAAAACAGTATTGCCTGACAATAATCCCGATTTTGAACCTGCCGTTGTTGCAATGGATAGCAGTGGCGATTTGCGTTGGTGGAGCCGCCTATATCATGAAGTACAACCAAGTGGCGATACCGTTACATCAACGCCCGATCAATATGTAGATGGTCTTGCCATTGATTATTCAAAACCACTTAGTACGGGCTATTTGGTTGTAAATGCACGCTGCCACGGAAATAATGTGGAAAATTTATGGGAAGGAAATATCATCGCAGCAAATACTACTGCATCCGGGTTTCGCAATGGATTTTCAGGTTCAAACGGAAACATACATTACAGCTGGTTAGGAAAACTCAAATTGGTTAATGGCACACTCATGCATAGCACTCATGTTGGTGAATATAGCGAAGGCACCGCTGCATGGGGCACTTCATTTACCGATCCAAATCTTGCACCATGGCCCAATCCGAATTCAGGTTGGCCGGATATTAATACAACACGCATCGCTCCTAGCAGTTTAAAAGTAATCAATGATGGATCGGTTTGCATTATTTCATTAGGACGCAGAACGATTACTACCAATAATGCCTTTCAAAAAATGGTACTGCCTAAAAACGGAGATTTATCATGCTGGAATCAATTTGTAAGAGTGTATACACCCGAATTAAAAAGAATAACGTATAGCTCATTGGTGACAGGAAAATGGGATACCGTTACCCAAGCCGGAGGTGATAACACTCAGTTATACGGTGTATTTAAAGTTGAAAAAGGAATTGTTGTGGTTGGTAAGAATACTGCAACAACAGGAGTCGCCAACGGAAATCTTTTACCTGTAAGTAACGTTCCTACATGGGGCCAGAGCACACCTTTAGATGAATCAGCAATTTTCGGATTCTTCACAAACGATAGTATTATTAAGCCGGGCGATAATCCGGTTACCACTTTAAATTATGTTAAAGCTAAAAATAACAACTACTTCTATTTGGAATGTACAACCCAATCCGGCATTAAACGGATATGTAGAAATTATCATTGAAGATGAGCAACCTGCTACTATTGTAATTCGTAATCTACTTGGTAAAACACTTGTTAGTTATAACAAAGCAGCTGGTGAGCGCTATATCAAACTTAACATTCCGAAGGGCGACAACATTATTTTAGTTTCAATGTGTGCCGAAAAATATTGCTTTACCAAAAAAATTATTTCAAAATAATATAATATTCAGGGTGCATCATTAAGTCGCACCCTGAATATTTTCAAGCGTCACCAAATCTCATAATCTTACTTGCTCCTTCCCGCTCCAATCTACAATTTTAATAGCTGCATTTTTATCAAGGGCTTATACCAAAATGCTGTAATAGGTGTTATGAATAACCTATAAAAGAATATGACTTTTTTATACCAGCTAAATACATTAATTGCGTTATCAACAAAAACCATGTACGGTTTATTCATATCTCTGAAAGAGAAACATTACAAGCATGTTTGGCCTTAAATCCCTCATCTCAATCCTCTCTATTCTCACACCACAAAACTTCTCGTGTATCGAGATTTAGTGCGGCAAGGCTTCCCATGCCAGCCTTCCAAGTATAAACACATCCGGCATCAATAAACAAACGTTTTTCATTTTCCATCAAAACCAGATCAAGCACATCATTTATTTTAGTTGGTGTGTGGCCATTAACAATAATACGTCCTTCCGTAAAACGCTCTTCTATTTCAACCTTTCGTATCCAAAGCATGGAGTGAAAATCGTTAAAAGGATTCTCATCTTTAAAATTAAAACCACTATGTACAAGCAAATAATCGTCTAACTTATAATAATGTTCAAATGAAGTCATGTAATCAATATACTTCTTAGGAAACCATTTAATATCTGCCGGCTCATGAATACCAAAACTTCGCAATGTATAGTTACCTCCGTTATACATCCATGGATCAATATCGGCTTTCCCATTTAATACATTTAAAAAAACTTCTTCGTGATTTCCTAAAAGGGGTTTAATCTGATAACCCTTATCACTCAATTGCATCATATAATCTAGTACTCCTTTGCTATCAGGCCCACGATCAATATAATCACCTAAAAGAAATAACAAATCTTCCTTGTTCAGATTCAATATTTCCTCTACTAAATAACGAAAGGTTTTAATACAGCCATGTATATCACTTATTGCGTAACGCATACCTTAATATTTTATAGGCTCTAAATCAATAAAATGACATTTATTACAAAATTCAGGAGCATTATTTAGATACCATAACTTTCTAAACGCTATAAATGCAGAACTATTTAAAATCTCTATTACATCTTTGTCAAAAACATTACCAAAGTGCAATTCCTTAGGAAAAGGTTTTGCACAACATGGAGTAACAAATCCATTCCAACAAATATAAAAATGAGTCCATGGAAAAGGGCATTTCTGAAAACTATTATCTGTTTTAAAATTTTTATTGGTCACCAATACGCTTGTTGATTTTTTTATCGCTAATTCAAGATCTGATAACGCTTTTAAAAATTCTGTTGATTTGTAAAAATCATAATACGAACGTTCAATTGCTGTAACCGCAGCCAAATTAAATAAAGTAAAATCTACATTGTTAACACCAATTTCTTCTGCATACTTTTCTATCAAATGCATCTGAAAATAATTTTCTTTTGTAACAACCATATTCAATTTTAAATTCGTATTGGAGTCAACGCATTTTTTAGCAATGAAACGCAAATTTTCGTCTAAATTCTTAAAAAATGCATTCTTCCGTATCGACTCATATACTTCACCTAAGCCATCAATTGATACTTGAATGGAATCAATTTTACCAATCAAACCTGAAACTATTGTAATAAAATTAGGCAAATTTGCATTTGTTGAAATACTAATAATAATTCCTTTGTTTTTCGACTTAATATAATCAACAATATCTTCTATTTCTTTATACAAAAGCGTTTCACCCATCCCTGTTAATCCAATAGAATCAAGATATGGCCATAGCTCATCAATAATCTTTTTGGCTTGTAAAAGGGTCATATTTCCTTTATCCATTTCTTTCCCATAATCATATTCTCGAGCACAAGTAGTACATGCCAGATTACAACGATTCGTTAACTCTATCATTACAGTTGAGGGATAAGCAACCTTTTTTGACTTAATGATTTTAAAATAGAAAGACTTCGCTTTATTCGCTAAATAGAATATCAAATATTTGTTTCTCGGCAATAAAAGTATTCTCTTAAATGCTTTTTTTAATCTTTGTTTATTCATTTTTGTTTTTGTGCTTACTATTAATACAAATGTAAATATCACAAAAAAGCTATATTTCCATTCTACTCATCTAAATTAACCCTAAATGACAAAACAAACACTAAATAATGAAAAACAACGGTTAATATAAACATCTAATAATATATTTATAAATCGCAATCTGACTAAAATATAGTTATGCTTTCTGCTTGTTAACAAAAACGCTTTAATAATTTTGCAGAAGTGCCAATATGACATAAAATTAATGATGGCAGGCTTTTTGCTTAGCAAAACCGCATCATACTTAAAGATAAAGCATTTAACACATTTAAAAATACAGATACGATGGAGGAAAATATTTCAGAAAAACCAACTAATGATGAGTTAACGGAACAACTCAATACAGAGACCAATAGCGAAAACAATGCATCATCGGTAAGTACAGATATTGAGAATTCGCTTTCAAAACTTGAAAAAGAACTTACTGAACAAAAAGATAAATACCTTCGTTTGGCAGCGGAATTCGATAATTTCCGCAAACGTACAATAAAGGAACGAATGGAGTTAATGCAAAATGCTGGCAAAGATGTACTTACGGACTTTCTTCCTTTAATGGATGATTTTGATAGAGCTTTAAAATCAATTACAGAAGACTCTGAAATGCAAGACATTATTTTGGGAATAGAATTAATCTATTCTAAATATAGCGGTTTTTTAATCAAAAATGGAGTAAAAGAAATAGAGGCTATTAATACCCCCTTTAATGTTGATTTGCACGATGCAATAACAAAAGTACCCGCTCCAGAAGAAGCATTAAAAGGAAAAGTTATTGATGTGATTGAAAAAGGGTACATTCTGAATGACAAGGTTTTACGCTACGCTAAAGTAGTTGTAGGCGAATAAAAGATTAATTATGGCTACCAAAAAAGATTTTTACGAAATACTGGAGGTATCACGCGATGCCAACAAAGAGGAGATAAAAAAAGCGTACCGAAAAAAAGCGATTCAATATCATCCTGATAAGAATCCTGATAATAAGGAGTCCGAGGCAAAATTTAAAGAAGCTGCCGAGGCCTACGAAGTACTGAGCGATGATGATAAAAAAGCACGATACGATCGCTATGGGCACGCAGGAGTTTCTGGCGGAGGTGGAGCTGGTGGCTTTAGCGGGGGTGGAATGTCAATGGATGACATTTTTGACCATTTTGGCGATATTTTCGGTGGACACTTTGGTGGTTTTGGTTTTAATAGCGGTGGAGGTAATCGCGGCGGCCGACGAGTAAGTAAAGGAAGTAATTTACGAATAAAAGTAAAACTAAGTTTAAAAGAAATTGCAAACGGGGTACAAAAGAAAATTAAGGTTAACAAATATGTTAAATGTGAGCACTGTGGAGGAACTGGCGCTGATAACCCTAAAAATTCAAACACATGTTCAACCTGCCATGGTAATGGCCAAGTAACACAAGTAACCCGAACCATTTTAGGTCATATGCAAACAACAGCTGCCTGCCCTACCTGCGGCGGAGATGGCAAAGTAATTAAAGATAAATGCGTTAAATGCTATGGCGAAGGAATGGTGAATGGCGAAGAAGTTATTACCATTGATTTGCCTGCTGGCGTTGCAGAAGGGATGCAACTTTCGGTTAGCGGAAAAGGAAATGCGGCTCGACGTGGAGGGGTAAACGGCGACCTCATCATATTAATAGAAGAAGAAAAACATCCTGAATTAGCTCGTGAAGGTAACGATCTGCTTTATTTTCTGTACCTTACAATACCTCAAGCTGTACTAGGTGGTCAACTCGAAATACCAACCATTGAAGGCAAAGTGAAAATTAAAATTGACCCTGGCACACAACCAGGAAAAATTCTCCGTTTAAGAGGTAAGGGTCTACCCGATATAAATGGTTATGGGAAAGGGGATCTTTTAGTTAACATAAACGTTTGGATACCAAAAGAAATGAATAAAGAAGATAAAAAAATATTTGAAAAATTTACCGAATCTCCAGCTTTTAAACCGAATCCTACGAGCGAAGATGACAGTATTTTTCAAAGAATGAGAAATTATTTTAATTCGTAATTTTGTAAAATCAAACAAGTTTTGTATATTTATTGGGATTTTGAATAATTAAATTTTTATAATCCCTTATTTATTTATATTTTTGCATTAATCAAATAATAATTTTATGGCCGAAAACACAATTCTTATTCCTTGGGATTTTACCGAGATAGCGGGTTTCGCTCTAGACCACGCACTCATTATCTCCAGGACAACCGGCAACGATATCGCTTTCATTCACATCGTTAAATCGGATAATGAAAAAAGCGAGGCTGAAGCTAAGCTTCAAGCAGTTGCTGATGAAACAAGCAAAAAACACAATGTAAAATGCAGAGCTATTGTTCGCGTTGGTACCATTTTCCAATCTATTGGAGAAGTAGCTACCGAAGTTGAAGCAAACCTTGTTGTTATGGGAACTCATGGCGTTAAAGGAATGCAAAAACTAACTGGAAGCTGGGCTTTAAAAGTGATTGTTAGCTCTGAAGTGCCATTTATCGTTGTTCAAGATAAACCACTTAATCAAACCTTCAAAAACATAGTGTTCCCTGTTGATTTCCGTAAAGAAACCAGAGAGAAATTAAATTGGGTGAATTATCTTGCTAAATACTACCATTGTAAAATTCAAATCTTTAAGCGCTCTGATGCTGCTTTACGTAAAAATATCGATGGTAATATTCAATTCACCAAAAAATTCCTGCAGCAACAAAATATTGATTACGAGATAGTTACCGAAAGTGGAAAAAAACCTTTCCCTATTGAAACAATCAATTTTGCTAAAGAAATTGGTGCCGATCTCATTCTAATCATGACCTCAAGAAATCTTGGTTTTGCTGATTATGTTATGGGGCCTGATGAACAATACATTATTGCTAATAGCGCTAAAGTTCCTGTTATGTGCATCAATCCTCGTCCTGTTTCCCTTGCTGGTAGCTTCAGCGCTGGTGGCGGATGATAAAAATATACTCTCAAATAAAAAACAAGAATTGAAAAATTCTTGTTTTTTTTGTTTTAACACCTTCTATAAACGCTCGGAATATTTCCTATTATAGCCCAAAACAACTCATAATCAAAATACGCTTAAAGAAATGCAGGAACTAATCTTTGCTACCAATAATGCTCATAAATTAATGGAAATTCAAGCATTACTAGGTAATCGTTTCAAACTGCTCAGTTTAAAAGATATTAACTGTTCTGATACTATTACCGAAGATCACGATACCCTCGAAGAAAATGCATCGCAGAAAGCATACCATATATATAATAAGTATAAACGCAATTGCTTTGCTGATGATACCGGACTTGAAACCGAAGCTTTAAATGGAGCACCTGGGGTAATTTCAGCTCGTTTTTCGGGGCTTGATAACCAAATTTATTCGAGTGAAGCTATTGCTCAAGCAAATATCATGAAATTATTAAGCATGCTCACAGGAAAAGCAAATCGCAAAGCACGATTCCGAACGGTTATTTCACTTATAATAGATGGCAAAGAACAACGTTTTGAAGGAATAGTGAATGGAAATATCATAAACGAACTAAAAGGAGGCAAAGGCTTTGGTTATGATCCCATTTTTATCCCTACTGGTTATTCAAAAACGTTTGCCGAGATGCCACTCAATGAGAAAAACTTAATTAGCCATCGTGCCCTTGCCTTTGACAAAATGAATAACTACCTTTTATTAAATCAAAAATAGATGATGGTAACAAGATTTTTAAAATATTCACGTTTAAGTGTAAAACAGATTATAATGCGCCGTCCTTTTTTTATATTATTCTTATTTCTTTCAACAAACTTATTTCTTTTTTCTCAAGTCGCAATTGGTAAATGGCGCGATCATCTTTCTTATAATTATGGAATATTTGTTGTTGAAGTCGAAAATAAAATCTATTGTGCAACTGAAGGGGGAGCCTTATTTTATTATAATAAATCTGATAATAGTATTCAGAAATTATCAAAAGCCAATGGCCTTTCTGATGTTGGGGTAAGCTCTATAGCCTACGCATCAAATTATAAGACACTAATTGTAGCCTACAAAAATGCGAATATTGACCTTATCATTGGCAATACTATTTTTAATATTCCGGATATTAAAAATAAAAATTTTGCGGGTAGTAAATCCATTAATAAAATAAGCATTCATAACAATAAGGCATATATCTCTTGTGGCTTTGGTATCGTTCTGCTTAACCTCGAACGTAATGAAATTGCAGAACAATACATCATTGGTTCAGGAGGTAGTCAGATTGCAGTGCTTGATATCACTTTTGATAATCAATACATATACGCTGCAACCGAAAAGGGGATTATGAAAGGAGCTCTCTCTGGCACCAATTTAATCGATTTCTCAAATTGGTCACAAGTCACCGATATACCATCATACAATAGCAAATTTAATGCTATTAATAATTACAATGATCGTATTTTTGTTAACACAGTCAATACTTCTGGTAAGGATGCTGTCTATTATTATGAGAATGGTGTTTGGAATCCGTTTAATGCAAACACATATACAGATGTATATCATATTAATATATGCCATGGCAAAATGATACTAATAACTGATGAAAAGTCCGAAATATATAATAGTTCCCTAATACTCGAACGTAGCTCTGCCTCGTATAGAACACTAGATGCAATTGTAGATATTGATGGTGGTATTTGGTTTGCTGATATGTATGACGGAATGGTTATGGAGCCAACACCCGGACAACAAACTAAATTACGACCCAACGGTCCACATAGCAATACGGTTTATGATATATCAATTGAAAATTCAAACTTATGGGCAGCGGCTGGTTCACCTGATAATCCGGGATCATATATAGGTGGTTATGCATTTGCAAACGAAAATTGGAGAATTATTGATTATCATACGTACCCAGAAACATCCGCTATCCCTAATTTAAACGTTGTTGCTGTTAATCCTACAGATAGCTCTCATGTGGTATATGGAACGTATGGTTACGGATTAGTTGAATTTAGAAACCGTAAATTCTCTAGAATTTTAGATGAAACAAACACCATTAATCCAACAATTAAGCCTATACCAGGATACGGTCACAGTTTTGTTAGATGCAATGGAGTGAAATTTGATATGGATGGAAACCTTTGGTTCCTTACCTCATCAACGAATAATCCATTGTACGTGCTTCAAAATAATGGGAAATTAAAAACATTCGATTTCAATTTTACTGGTTTTGATATAAATCAACGAACTCAAAAACTGACCATAACTAATGATAGGGATATTTGGTTTCTTCTAACAGGAAATACCCGAATGGGCGTTTTTGCTTTTGATGATAATGGTACAATAGAGAACACTGACGATGATCAAGAACTCTTCTTTGAGCCAAAAAATCAAGAGAACAAAAAATTCTCAGATATTCTTTCTATTGCTACCGATAAAGACGGAAATGTATGGCTAGGTACAAACGAAGGTCCTATTGTATATTATCAGCCTTCAAATGTTTTTTTGGATAGTGAAAATGGGACAGAAGGAAATCAAATAAATATCCCTCGTAATGATGGTAGTGGTTTAGGCGATTATCTGCTAGCAACAGAATCTATTTCTGCAATTGCCATTGATGGCGCCAATCGTAAATGGTTTGGTACAATAAGCTCTGGCTTATATCTAGTATCAGAAGATGGCACAAAATTAATTCAACATTTTACGGCTGAAAATAGCCCCCTAATTTCAAATTATATTACAACAATAGCAATAGATAATAAAACAGGCGAAGTTTTTATTGGAACGGATAAAGGAATTCTCTCATATAAAGGAGAAGCAACCGAATCTTTTGATGATTTTAAAGATGTTCTTGTATATCCAAATCCTGTTCGCGAAGACTATACTGGGCTCATTGCAATTAAAGGCTTAGTGGCAAATACTATTGTTAAAATAACAGATGTAAATGGAAATCTCGTATACGAAACCCGATCATTGGGTGGACAAGCAACATGGGATGGAAAAAACTTTAGTGGCCAACGTGCAGCAACTGGGGTGTATCTGATCTTTTTGGCTAGCGAAGATGGATCAAAAACATTTATGACAAAATTGCTTTTTATACATTAGTGCATCAACCAAATAATCAGACTTTTATATCCACAAGTAGCCCTCTCTCTATTCTATTTGCAAATCATTGAATAAGAAATACCCGAATGCTATCCAAAACCCGAGCTATCGTGTTGCATCATATAAAACATGGTGAGAACGGTATCATACTTTATGCATATACCGAAAAATCGGGGCGACAAACCTATATTATCAATGGCGTTCGAAAAAACAAAGCTCGTTTTAAAGCCAATCTATTTCAACCATTAACCATTCTTGATCTAGATGTATATAAAAAAGACACACGTGATCTCCATCATGTACGCGAAATAAATTGTCCTTTGCCTTACCGTACAATCCCTTATGTATTGGTTAAAACAGTCATCGCTATGTTTATTTCTGAACTTTTATATAAACTTTTACGTGAAGAAGAGAGCCATCCCGAATTATTTGAATTTCTCTTACGAGCTTTTGCCATACTTGATGATAATGAAGAGCAACTTAAAAACTTCAACTTAGTCTTTATGATATACTTATCAGAATATCTTGGGGTGATGCCTACAAATAACTTTTCTGAAACAACACCATGGTTCGACCTTAGAGAAGGACGATTTCTCGACAAATTACCAGAACACTCTGATAATCTTGATATTAAAACAGGAAGGCTTTTTAATGCACTTCTAAACACCAAAATAGAGGAGCTTGAATCCCTTTCAACCGATGCTACAAGTCGCAGATCACTGACTGATGCATTATTACGTTATTTCAATCTTCATTTTAGCAGTCTCTCTGAACTTAAATCCCTAGATATTATCCGCGAGTTGCTCTATAATTAAACTACTGAATGAATGACTATTAACTTCCATTTTTAAAATAAGCGACTATTTGGTTGATAAATTTTCATTTTTATTATATTTTTGCAACCTGTTTTTTTTAACGACTATCATTTTGAACTATTTGAATGAATATACAATTCCATTTCGAAGCCTTAATGAAGGTCATCATCAATATGAGTTCAAAATTGATAAATTGTTCTTTGCATGTTTTGAAGGTTCTGAACTAAATAAGAGTGATGTACTAGTTAAGCTTGATTTTGAAAACGCAAGCAGTTTCTTATGCTTCGATATAGATATATCAGGCAAAGTAGAAGTTATCTGCGATAGGTGTTTAGATGAATTTGACATTACAATAAAAGGAAATCACAAACTATATGTACGCTTTGGCGAAACTAATGAAGAGCAAGCAGATGATGTAATAGTTATACCTCAAAGCGAAACTTCAATAAATATTGCAAAGTATATATATGAATATGTTCATTTAAATGTACCCTACAGAAGAGTACATGAGAGCCGAAAAGACTGTAACAGTGAAACAATAAAGAAACTGGAAGAAGTTGAAGTAAAAGAAGTTCATGAAGTACCAGACCCACGTTGGGATAAATTAAAAGACTTACTAACTAAAAACGATTAACAATGCCAAATCCGAAACACAGACATTCGAAGCAGAGGTCACGCAAAAGGAGAACTCACTACAAAGCAGAAGCTCCTACCACCATGGCATGTCAAAGTTGTGGCGCTACAGTACAATACCATAGGGTTTGTCCTGAATGCGGACATTACAAAGGCAAGCTTGCTATCGAGAAAAGCGCTACGGCATAATTTGCCCATTTACTAGCAATAAAAAGATGATTAATATCGGTATTGATATTATGGGTGGCGATTTGGCCCCACAGACAACCGTCTTAGGTGCTATTTTGGCGCGCAAAATTTTACCTTCTGATGTCAATTTTGTACTTTTTGGTGATGAAAACAGCATAAAGGAAATTTGCAAGAAAGAGCAATTTAATGCCTCTGCATTTAAAATAGTGCATACAAGTGAGGTCATTGAAATGGGCGATAATCCTGCTAAAGCCTTTACCCAAAAGCAAAATTCAAGTATTGCTGCTGGGTTTCATTTACTGAGTAAAGGTCAAATTGATGGTTTTGCAAGTGCCGGAAATACGGGTGCTATGCTTGTTGGTGCTATGTATACTGTTAAGTCAATTGAAGGTGTAATCAGACCGGCAATCTCAACAATTATACCGCTTGCTTCAGGCAAAGTAAAAATACTTCTTGATGTTGGAATTAATCCCGATTGCAAACCTGAAATACTTTGCCAATGGGGAATTTTAGGCTCAATCTATGCCGAATCCGTTCACGGCATTAAAAATCCGAGCGTAGGTCTTCTCAATATTGGTTCAGAAGAAGAAAAAGGAAATATCCTTGCTAAAAGCACCTTCCCTCTGATGAAAGAATCAAAACAATTTAACTTCTTCGGTAATATGGAAGGCAATGATCTTTTTGATGAATCAAAAGCAGATATTATTATTTGTGATGGATTTGTTGGCAATGTGCTTCTCAAAACAGCCGAAGCCTTCTATGAACTAATTAAACATAGAGGTAAAAGCGATGAATACTTTGATAAGTTTAATTTTGAAATGTACGGCGGAACGCCCATTCTTGGGGTTAATAAACCCGTTATTATTGGTCATGGCATTTCAAATGATATCGCTATAAAAAATATGATTCTCACCACTAAAAACGTTATTGAAGCAGACTTGTGCGGCAAAATAAAACAAGCACTGACTATTTAACACACGCTTACTATCTAGTTTTAATCTTGTCAATTACACAAGATTAAATAACCAATTAAAAAAAAATTCGTGAAAAGAGCAGTAATTACGGGAGTTGAGGCATACGTACCTGACTATGTGCTTACCAATGATGAATTAAGTACCATGGTTGATACCAATGACGAATGGATTATGCAACGCATCGGTATAAAAGAAAGAAGAATTCAAAAAGAAGTTGGGAAGGCTACTTCCGATATGGCTGTAGAAGCCGTAAAAAAATTACTTGCAAAAAAGAATATTGATCCGAGCGAAATACAACTGGTTATTTGCGCTACTGTTACTCCTGACATGCCATTCCCTGCTACCGCAAATATTATCAGCGATAAAGTGGGTATTACAAATGCTTTTAGTTTCGACCTCGGGGCTGCCTGCTCTGGCTTTATCTTCGCCTTAATTACTGCTGCAAAATATATCGAAACGGGCGATCTTAAAAAGGTTCTTGTTATTGGTGCCGATAAAATGTCGTCAATAGTTGATTATACCGACCGTACTACTTGTCCAATTTTTGGCGATGGTGCCGGGGTCATCCTACTTGAACCAGGAGAAGACGATCTCGGTATTCGAGATTACATTTTTGGGGTAGATGGATCAGGAAGACAGAACTTACATATGAAAGCTGGAGGTTCTTTACGCCCCGCATCACATGAAACGATTGATAACCGCGAACATTATATTTATCAAGAAGGCCAAGCGGTATTTAAATTCGCAACGACCAAACTTGCTGACACCTCGCTAGAAATAATGCAACGTAACAATCTCAGCGCCGACGATTTGGCTTGGCTTGTACCACATCAGGCAAATATCCGAATCATTGAGGCTACTGCCAGACGTATGGGACTTGCGAAAGAAAAAGTAATGATTAACATTGAAAAATACGGAAATACCACAGCAGCAACCATTCCAATCTGTTTGTTTGAATGGGAAAAACAATTGAAGAAAGGTCAAAATCTTATTCTTTCAGCTTTTGGGGGAGGTTTTACTTGGGGATCCGTTTATATTAAATGGGGGTATGACTCGTAACTAGATGATTATCAGTATGTATTTCAGTTTGCACATGGAGTTTTAATTCCATTTGATTATATTGCATTTTTAAAACCTAAACAATATGGGAAAAAACAACTTCGAGAACGATTCAACAGGAATAAACATATTGAGTTACGGCACCAATATTGAAGGGAACATTGTGTGTAATTCAGACATTCGTATTGATGGGGGTCTCATCGGAAACCTCACCACATCAGGCAAACTTGTAATTGGCCCAAGCGGAAGCATACATGGCGAAATAAACTGCAAAAATGGAGATATTTCGGGGGTTATAGAAGGCAAAATTAATGCTACTGAATTACTTGCTCTAAAAGCTACTGCAAAATTATATGGCGATATAAATATTAACAAGCTGGCAGTTGAGCCTGGTTGTATATTTATTGGTAATTGCAAAATGACCGCTGAAGTAAACGGAAATGTTAAAGCAATCAAATCTCGATCAGAAGAATTTGAATCAGAAAAAGCAAAAATTTACTGATTACGCCCGCTATACATCAATTGCCTCACAGATGATTATAACTATGCTGGCGGGCGTTTTTGGTGGAATGTGGCTTGATAAACAACTTCATTGGAAATTCCCTGTTTTTACTTTGGTTCTTACCATTGTATCTGTAATTTTATCTATCTATTTTGCTATAAAAGATTTCATCCAACCAAAACCATAGGATTATGCCCAAACAATTCATGCGCCTACTT
Organism: Bacteroidales bacterium; assembly: GCA_038248505.1. Lineage (GTDB taxonomy): Bacteria > Bacteroidota > Bacteroidia > Bacteroidales > JBBRXJ01 > JBBRXJ01. The sequence goes on along the minus strand of JBBRXJ010000023.1, from coordinate 19,040 downwards.
ATAAAATTAGCCCTATTAACGCTAATACTAATCATGATCTCTGTTGGTATCAAAGTTAGTAGCCCCGAAAATCATATTAAAGTCCTCTCCCTTTTAATTTTCACCTTTTTCATCATTACTGCTTTTGTCAGTTACGTACTTCTTAAAACAACCCAATCAAAACCAGCTGCTTTTCCTCGTATGTATATGATGACCTTTGGTATTAAACTACTTACCTTACTAACTATCTATGTAACCTACGCTATATCTAATAAACCCACCTTAATACTGTTCACAGTTTATTTCTCATTACTATACTTTATTTATATGGTTTTTGAAGTCCGCTCATTGTTCACACATCTTAAACCTAGCAAAAAGTAAAATACTAAGCCAAAGCCACACAGCTACTAAAGTTTTTTTCTCCTCCTTTAAGAAGGCAAAATGCCTACTAAAATTCTATGAACATGCCCCTTTGAATATTCTTATATTTTTGAAGAATCAAAAATATATTTATTAGATTTGTGTGGGTATATAGCATCATAATATGTCAGTCAAAACATTCATAAAAAATCAAGTATTCTGCACTTTGCTATTTTGTGTATTTGTAGTGACCCCTGTCATTGCAAATGAAGAAAAAGACACACATACTACAGAAGAAGCGAGTACATCGCACAAAAAAGAAAAATTCAATCCCAAAGAGTTTATTTTTGAACATATACAGGATGCTCATGAATGGCATATGGGTGAATTCAGAGGAACACCAATAAGTGTACCACTCCCCATCATTGTTTACAGCAAAACATCTGGCTTACATGTGTTTATGTCATCTAATTTTCATCATGGCCATGCTTCATATCTTGGCTTCAACTTAATACTTGAAGGTCAATATAAAGGTAAAATTACTGAAACAGACGCCTCTGGAAACATCAGTTTACCCATCGATATAAGTATAACAAAAGATGTTCTTTCACTATTTCTCGGTTTAGCACTCATGCTATGGGTTTTCTTAGGTATAGCTGCACGTTATAAACAAAATGCTTTTCGCGCACCTAAAGGCAAACAATCACTCTTTGAACCCATTATTATTTTCATTCGCGACGATATTGCAAAAGCCTCCATTGGCGAGAAAAAATACGAGCGCTTCATGCCTTATCTTCTCACCGTATTTTTCTTCATTTGGTTTAATAATATGATGGGGTTAATCCCTATCTTCCCTGGAGGTGCTAATCTTACGGGTAACATTAGTGTAACACTCATACTTGCATTATTTACCTTTGTAATAACTACCATCAACTCAAATAAATATTATTGGGAAGAAATTTACAACGCGCCAGGTGTTCCATGGTGGCTAAAATTTCCTATCCCATTAATGCCATTGGTAGAATTTATGGGCGTACTCACAAAACCATTTACCTTAATGGTGCGACTCTTTGCAAACATTACCGCTGGACATATTATTGCTCTTGCATTTTTTGGTTTGATTTTTATATTTGGAGAGATTAACCCAATTGCTGGTTATGGCACTTCGCTTTTATCCGTGGCATTTACTATATTTATGAGTATGCTTGAAATTTTAGTAGCATTAATTCAAGCCTATGTTTTTACACTTCTCTCGGCACTATATTTTGGAATGGCTACTGCAGAACATCATCATTAAAATGTTTTTATTAACTTAAATTTAAATATATGTCTTTAGTATCAGTATTACTTCAAGAAGGAGCAGCACTAGGTAAACTTGGTGCAGCTCTTGGTGCAGGTATTGCAGCAGTTGGTGCCGGTATCGGTATTGGCCAAATTGGTGGCAAAGCTATGGAAGCGATCGCTCGCCAGCCTGAAGCAGTAGGTGACATTCGTTCAAACATGATCGTGTCAGCTGCGCTAATCGAAGGTGTTGCTTTCTTCGCCGTGGTAGTGTGTCTTCTTGTATTGTTCTTGTAAGAATGTAGATGTTGTGTTGCGGTTGGCAACACAACATCTTTTAAAACGATTTTAAAAAACAAATATATGGAATTAGTTACCCCCGGCATAGGTTTGATGTTTTGGATGCTTTTGTCATTCAGTATCGTCTTTTTCATTCTTGCTAAATTCGCATGGCCTGTTATTCTTAGCAGCTTAAAAGACCGCGAAAAGTCTATTGAAGATGCTCTTCAATCAGCTCAAAGAGCTAAAGAAGATATGCAACAACTAAAATCAGATAACGAAAAAATTCTTGACCAAGCTCGCATCGAACGCAATAAAATGATTCAAGAAGGTAAAGAAATTAAGGACAAAATCGTTAATGAATCAAAAAGTGCTGCCGAGAAAGAAGCTGACAAAATTATGCAACAAGCTCGTCAAGCTATAGAGAAAGAAAAGTCCGCTGCAATTGAAGAAATGAAAGCTCAAATAGCATCCCTCTCTGTAGATATTGCACAAAAAATACTTCAACAAAAATTATCAGCAGATAAAGATCAAAAAGATTTTATTGATCGTTTACTCGATAATTACAAAACCAACTGATAAGACTATTAACTATGGATCAGGGGAAAATAGGAGTTAGATACGCCAAAGCATTACTCATGCTTGGTAAAGAAATAGGGGTTTTAGATGCGCTTTATAAAAACGTAACAGAACTCTCAGCGCTTACTGCCAATAATGAGGAATTCAAATTTTTCATTCACAATCCTGTTATTAAACCTTCAGTAAAAATTTCGATTACTGAAAAACTATTTAAAGGAAAAATTAATGATCTGCTTCTTCGTTTTTTGATTCTTGTAATAGAGAATAAAAGAGAAGCACATTTTGCCTCTATATTTATTGCTTTTAGCGATCAATATCATGCTGAAAAAGGTATAAAAGCAGCCTGCTTAACAACTGCCGTAGATATTGATTCAGCTACCGAGAAACGTATTCTCGAAATGATAAAAAATAATTTTAAAGCAGATGTTGAACTTGAGAAAAAAGTGAACAAAGATATTATTGGTGGCTTTGTTCTTAAAATAGACGATTTGCAATACGATACTTCCATTGCATCTAAACTGCGTAAAATTAAAAGTGACTTATTGAATACTGGTATTTAAATTTAAATATACAACGTTATGGCTGGAATTAAACCTGCTGAAATATCTGAATTACTAAAGCAACAATTGCAAGGAGTAAAAACCGAAGCGACCCTCGAAGAAGTGGGTACCGTATTACAAGTTGGCGATGGTATTGCTATCATTCATGGCTTATCAAAAGTTCAAGCGAATGAGCTTATTGAATTTGATAACGGAATAAAAGGTATTGTATTGAACCTTGAAGAAAACAGCGTGGGTGCTGTACTACTTGGTTCATCTGATAAAATTCGTGAAGGCGATACGGTTAAACGTAGCGGACGTATTGCTTCAATATTTACAGGCGAAGGAATGCTTGGTCGTATTGTAAATACATTAGGCGAGGCAATTGATGGTAAAGGTCCTATTTCGGGCAAGCTTATTGAAATGCCCTTAGAACGTAAAGCACCTCAGGTTATTTTCCGTCAACCTGTTAAAGAACCACTACAAACAGGTATTAAAGCTATTGATGCTATGATTCCTATTGGTAGAGGTCAACGTGAGTTAATTATTGGTGACCGCCAAACAGGTAAAACAGCTATTGCTATTGATACTATTATCAATCAAAAAGAATTTTACGAAAAAGGAAATCCTGTTTATTGTATATATGTAGCCATAGGACAAAAAGGTTCAACCGTTGCCAACATAGCAAAAATATTAGAGAAGCATGGTGCAATGGCTTACACGGTTATTGTTACTGCAACCGCTTCTGATCCTGCTGCATTGCAATATTATGCTCCTTATGCAGGTGCTGCTATTGGTGAATATTTCCGTGATACCGGACGCCATGCTCTTATTGTTTATGACGATTTATCAAAACAAGCCGTTTCATATCGTGAGGTTTCATTGTTGTTACGCAGACCTCCAGGACGTGAAGCATATCCTGGTGACGTATTTTATTTACATTCACGCCTACTCGAACGTGCTGCAAAAATAATTGAGAGCGATGAGATCGCTAAACAAATGAACGATCTTCCCGACTCACTTAAACCACTTGTAAAAGGAGGAGGTTCATTAACTGCACTTCCTATTATTGAAACACAAGCTGGCGACGTTTCAGCATACATTCCCACAAACGTAATCTCAATTACTGACGGACAAATATTCCTTGAGTCAAACTTATTTAACTCGGGTATTCGTCCTGCTATTAACGTAGGTATTTCGGTATCACGTGTAGGAGGTAGTGCTCAAATAAAATCAATGAAAAAAGTTGCGGGTACTTTAAAACTCGATCAAGCACAATATCGCGAGTTAGAGGCCTTCTCTAAATTCGGCTCCGACTTGGATGAATCAACAAAAACGATTCTCGATAAAGGCTCAAAGAACGTGGAAATGTTGAAACAAGGTCAATACTCGCCTATGCCTGTTGAAAAACAAATCGCTATCTTATATTGTGGTACTAAAGGTTTGTTCAAAGAAATTCCTTTAAAGAGTGTTCGTGAGTTTGAAAAAGAATTTCTCGAATTTTTAGAAATGAAACATAAAGATACCCTTGACGAATTACGAAAAGGTGTTTTCAATGACCAAATCGGAAAAGTACTCGAGAACACAGCTAAGGAGTTAACGCCAAAATTCAAGAAATAGAAGTATTTAAAAGACGGCAGATATGGCGAATTTAAAAGAAATACGAACGAGAATTACCAGCGTTAAATCAACACGCCAGATAACGAGTGCCATGAAAATGGTATCGGCTTCTAAATTGCGGAGAGCTCAAGATGGTATTGTACAATTAAGACCGTATGCCGAGAAATTAAATACCGTACTTCGTAATGTTGGTGGTAGTGTTGATATGGAAGGCAATCCATATGCTGAAATGCGTCATCCTGAACGCATTTTAATCGTTGTTATCACATCAAATAAAGGTCTATGCGGGGGATTTAATGCAAACGTTATTAAGCGATCTATTCTTCTCGCTGAAGAAAAATATGCTGTACAACTTAAAAATGGTAGAGTTGATTTCTTCTGCATTGGCAAAAAGGGAAGCGATTTCTTAAAAGCAAAAAAATTCAGAGTTATTGAGGATGCAAACCATATTTTTGATCATCTCACTTTTGATAATGCTGTTCCTGTAATTAATAAAATAATACATACCTTTCTGAATAAGCAATACGACGTGGTAGAAATTGCATTTAACAAATTTAAAAATGCTGCTGTACAAATTTTAACCACTGAACAATTTCTGCCAATACAAGAAAAGAAAGACAATAAAAAAGAAAAGGGATTTGACTACGATTTTATTTTTGAACCCTCACAAGAATTAATTCTTATCAATTTAATTCCTAAATCCCTTAAAACACAATTTTACAGTGCCCTACTCGATTCATACGCAGCCGAACATGGCGCACGAATGACTGCGATGCATACGGCTACTGAAAATGCTACTGAATTAATAAAAGAGTTCACACTTCAATACAATAAAGCTCGTCAGAGTTCAATTACTAAAGAAATATTAGAGATCGTTAGTGGTGCAGAAGCATTGAAGAGCAAGTAGAAAAGAAGCAGATCGCTTAGCTATTGCTAAGAAAGTAATTAAAAGAACCTGAATTCAAATTTATTGTAAACAATGAATTTGAATTCAGGTTTTTATTTTGCGCCTTGGCGGTTTAATTAAGAATACTTTTACCGTATAGAAAATATATTTTAAGGTAGAGAAACTAATAATACTATTGCTTTGCTCCTTCGCTTTTAAAGATTATTAACAAAAAAATAAAACATGAAACAAGAAATTCGTCACACAGCACCTTCGGGAGCAATTTATGGTTTAGGACTCATTGGTGCGGCCATTTACTTTATTGCAAAAGCAACAGGATTTTGGATGGGAGTAATCGGATTTTTTAAAGCACTAGTATGGCCTGCAATATTAGTTTATCACGCGCTTAAACATTTGGGTATTTAACCCATATTGCAACAATTTCCACATATATACTTATATTCAACATTGTTTTTTTTGTGAACTCCTCAGTGTGTCACACAGATTTACGGTGAGGGTATTAAAAAGTATTCTATAGAGATTGAAGTATATCTGTTTTATTATTTCAAATGGCTTGCTACATTGTCTTATTTAATTCATTAGATATTTGACCTCGGAAGTAGCAATTTTGTTTTTACGCCAGGTAATCATTCTCCATCCGAAACGATAATGATCAATAGTGAATTCGTCTTTCACTTGGTCTATTTGACAGTAATTTGAAGGGGTAATATAAACAGAGATATTGCCTTCAGTTAATTCTTTCTCGGTATGATAGTGACCACAAAATACCTGTACGTGTTCTTCATTTTTTACAAGTATCTCATTTAAGTCATCAATATTTTGAAGGGCATGATTGCGATCCATATAGGTAATGCCCGCTTTTACCGGCGGATGATGCATGAAAAGTAATTTAGGTTTATTGCTCTCAGCTAACTGATGGTCGAGCCATTCAAGTTGATATTCGGTTACTTTATGCTGAGAGGTATCCATAAAATTTGCTTCGCCAAAACCAATATCTTTTTTATAATATAAACCATCTTCTTTCAAATAACTCTGTGGCATATTAAAAAGTTCTTTCATCATTAATATATTATCATGATTACCCGGAATTACCGAAAACGATACCTGTAAACTTTCTATTTGTTTGCGTATCCAAGTATAAACTTCAGCACTTCCTTCTGTAAAACACAAATCTCCAGTTATAACAATATGGTCAATTTCATTAATGTGCTCACGAATAGACTCAATAATTGACAGGAAATTTTTTCGAACATCAACCCCTGCATTTTCGTCTTTAGATGCAATATGCAAATCTGTAATATGTGCAATTCGTACCATCGTCTTTCCCCCTCGTTTTATTTTTTATAATCAAATTTAATCATTGAAGATTAAAAACGCTCATTTTTGTTATTAAAAAGTATGTCACAAATAGTACCTTTTCTTTTCAAAATGTTCAATTGGTATGAATGTTCGTATGTGTCTTTTTTCATGTTGTTCTCATTTTGTTCATTGCAGAGCTAACTAAAATGATTTCAGCAAAGTATGATTTAATCAATTGTGATTATAAATTTTATGAATACAGTAGTATACTCAATCACTAGTACTAGATATTATTATAATTATGTTCGATTTGGCATAATTGTACACAATGGACAAATTTCATACTAAAAAACTAAAGGAGGTGGCTGAGATGCCACATTGAGTTTATCTAAACGCATCCGCTACTTGAGTGAATTAACTGACTTATAGCATTTTAATTAACCGGCGTTTCTTCGCCTAGTCGAATGACTCAAGGTTTTACATCTGTATTTAACGATGAAATTTATCCTTGGTGTATATTTATGTAGATTCAAATAAATGAATATGCTTTAGCTATAAGGCTTAATATTAATATATTTCAGATTAAATTTGCAACAAGGTAAAAACACAAAATGAATGGGTAAAGAACGCGCAATAATAGTGGGAGTCTCAAAAAATGGACAGCCAGATCGTGATCTAAACGATTATTTAGATGAATTGGCGTTTTTAGCAGATACTGCGGGTGTTGAAACCATGCGTCGTTTTATGCAACGCCTTGATTATCCGAACCCTCGCACCTATGTAGGAACGGGTAAATTAGCAGAAATGGCTGCTTATGTTGCTGAAAATGAAATTACGGTTGCTATTTTTGATGATGAACTTTCTCCCAGTCAGATGCGCAATATTCAAGAGGAACTCAAGTGCAATTTACTTGATCGCACCAATCTTATTCTCGATATTTTTGCAAAACATGCGCGCACATCTTATGCAAAGGTACAGGTTGAGCTAGCTCAATATCAATATTTATTGCCACGCTTAACTGGTATGTGGACACATTTGGAACGTCAGCAAGGTGGTATTGGTATGCGAGGCCCCGGCGAAACGGAGCTTGAAACAGACCGTCGTATTGTTCGTGATAAAATATCCTTATTAAAGGAGCATCTTAAAAAAATTGATAAGCAAAAGGAAACACAGCGCGGAAACCGTGGTCGCATGATACGTGTTGCCCTTGTTGGTTATACCAATGTTGGTAAATCAACCATTATGAATAGGCTTGCAAAGAGTGATGTGTATGTTGAGAATAAATTGTTTGCCACACTCGATACAACGGTGCGAAAAGTGGTTGTAGGTAATTTGCCATTTTTATTAAGTGATACCGTTGGCTTTATTCGCAAGCTTCCACATCATTTGGTAGAGTCGTTTAAATCTACTCTTGATGAGGTACGTGAGGCCGATATTCTTTTGCATGTGGTTGATTTCTCACATCCTGGTTTTGAAGATCAAATAAAAATAGTTAGCGAAACCCTTGCTGATATTGGTGCAAACGACAAGCCTACCTACATGGTTTTTAATAAAATTGATGCGTATACATTTACCGAAAAAGAGGAAGATGATTTAAGTCCAATAAAACGCGAAAATATTAGTTTAAATGATCTAAAGAATACATGGATAGGCAAACTCAACGATCCTTGCATTTTTATATCAGCACTACATAAGGAAAATTTTGAGGAGTTCAGAGACATTTTATATGCCAAGGTGAGGGAGGTGCACACCTTGAGGTATCCATATGATGATTTTCTTTATTAGATACATAATTTACATTCATGATCTTTTGATATCCAGATAAGAATCGGATATAGGCAGAATATGATAAAGAATGTATCACCTACCGTAAATATGCAAAATCTCAAAACATTCTATTGCTTGTGTTTCTAATGCAAACTATTTTAATTTAGCAAGGGAGCAATTCTAATTCGCGCCCTCACTATTACGGTTTTATTAAAAACAAATTAAGATTTTGCTAGAAATTCACCCTATTTTTAAATGTTTTTTATGACTGAAATACTTTCAGACAAGATTTCGCTAGCTCTACTGTAATGAAGTTTATTCTTATAGAGCAGCAATAATTTTAGCAAGGGCAATTTCAAATTCTTCTTTTGTGAATTTGAGTTTCGGATTTAAAAAATTTATTTCCAAACCTGTATTTAAAGGGACTAAATGAATATGGGCGTGGGGTACTTCCAAACCAAGTACAGCAATACCTACTCTTTTACATTTACATACTTTATTAATTGCCACAGCAATTTTTTGAGAAAAAACTATTAATCCTTCAAGAGTTTTGCTATCAAGATCAAAAATGTAATCGACTTCTTTCTTTGGGATCACAAGTGTATGGCCTACTGCAAGAGGATTAATATCAAGAAATGCAAAATAATTTTCATCCTCTGCAATTTTGTAGCAGGGAATTTCTCCTTTTATTATTCGTGTAAAAATAGAAGGCATGAGATCTTTTTATGCAAAAATGCCTACAATTTCAAAAGGGATAACACCTGAAGGAGTTGTTACATCAACTTTTTCGCCTTTCTTTTTACCTAAAAGCGCTTTAGCAATTGGTGAGGTAACTGAAATTTTTGCTTCTTTAAGATTAGCTTCTGTTTCAGGAACAATGGTATATTCCATTACTGCATTGTTCTTTTTATTTTTAATTTTAACCTTATTTAGAAGTCTAACAGTAGTAGTGTCAATTTTACTATTATCAATAATCTTAAAATTCGATATCGTTTCCTGAAGTTTTGCAATCTTCATTTCAATCATACCTTGCTCATCTTTTGCCGCATCATATTCGGCATTTTCTGAGATATCACCCTTTTCGCGTGCTTCTGCAATAGCAAGTGAAATGGCAGGACGTTCAACTTTCTCTAAATGCTCTAGTTCATCTTTGAGTTTGCGAAGACCTTCTTCGGTCATGTAGTTTATCTTGCTCATGCTTCTTAGGTATTATAAAACAAAAAAAGAATCCCGGTACCCGGGACTCTTTCATACAAATATACAAAATTTTTGGAATATCCAAAATAGTTTTCAATTATTTGAGTCATTCAACGAAACTAAATCTTCACTAACAATTAATTATTGATGATGCATTTTAATGAATAAGTGATTAGTTATGCATTTACGACGATAATCTTGATGAAAATATTTATTTTTGCCATACAGAGGATATTGGTAACAGTTAGCAAACAAAGAGGATCTCTGATTTATACATTTCAAATCAATATCTTTTTATTGAGCCCTGAAAATTTTAAAATAAAATTATGAAGCACCTAAATGTAATATTGTTATTTATCTTAATATCAGCTTGTAGTAAAGATGATGAGATATATCCAAGACATTATGTCAATTTTAAAATATATTTGAATGATGCACGATACACCCCCTTAAAAGCCATAGGTAACTCATTGATTATTAATTCAAATGAAGTTTTAGGTGAAAGTCAGTGCCCCAATGGAATTATCATTTATCGTTATTCCGACTATGAATTTAAGGCCTTTGATAATTATTGTACCTATGAACCTCAATATCTTTATCCGCTAACAGTGCAAAATGCTATTGCAAACTGCAGTCATTGTGGATCAAATTTTTTGTTGGCAACAGGCGATCCATCTGAAGGGGTAGCCAATATGACCTTAACAGAGTTTAGTGTTAGTTATAGTGGAACTGAGCTTTTCGTAAGTAACTAGTTTTACATAAACATCAATTTCACCCCATTTAATTATCTTAGCATCCTTATTTTTATATCATGAAAGATTTTAGACGACTTATCAGATACATTTTCCCTTACTGGATTAACGCTCTTTTTAACATTCTTTTTAACATATTAGGATCAGTATTTGATCTTTTTTCAATTTCTCTTATCATTCCATTTTTAGGTATTCTTTTTAATAGCCAAGAATTAGTTACAACCCATGTACCACTAAGTTTCACAACTGAGTCTATTACAAATAATTTTTACTACTTACTCAGTAGTATAATTATTCAACAAGGAACCACACGAGCGTTGATTTCTATTTGTATCATGGTAGTTGTTTCATCATTATTAAAAAATCTTTTTAACTTTTTAGCTAGTTATAATATGGCGCCAACAATCAATGGCGTAGTAAAAGATATTCAAGACGAGTTGTATAAGAAGATACTGATTTTACCTCTTTCCTATTTTAACGAAGAGCGCAAAGGAAACGTTATGTCACGCTTTTCAAATGATGTTCAAGACATCAAATTTTCCATAATGAGTTCTCTTGAAATGATATTTCGTGATCCCATAAAAATCATATTATACCTTGTTGCACTCATCATGATGAGTCCACGACTTACCTTAATTGTAATTGTACTATTGCCTCTCAGTGGTTATATTATTGGCACTACAGCTCGTAAACTCCGCAGTAGAGGAAGGCATGCTAAAGATATTTATGGTGAAATCATGTCAACGGTTGAGGAAACTATAACCGGCTTACGTGTTATTAAAGCTTTTAATGTTGAGGAACGTGCAACACGCAACTTTACAAAACAAAATGGACTGTACAATAATTTACTTGTTCGTATTAGCCGTATGCAATCACTTGCCTCACCATTAAGTGAGTTTTTGGGTACTGTTGTACTTATCTTAATAATGCTATATGGCGGATCATTAGTGCTAAATAAGCAAGCAGGAATTTCTCCTCAAAGTCTCATTGGTTATCTGGCTATATTTTCACAAATTATAAATCCAGCCAAATCATTTACCACCGCTTGGTTTAATATACAACGTGGATTATCATCAATGGATCGTATTCGCGTTATATTAGATGCTGATATAAAAATTGCTGAAAAGGAACAGCCTTATCCTATGAGTGAATTTCAATCAAGTATTGAGTATAAAAATGTTTCATTCAAATATGAAAGAGACGAGGTTTTAAAAAATGTAAACTTTAGTATAAAAAAAGGGCAAACCATTGCCTTGGTTGGCCGTTCAGGATCAGGCAAATCTACCTTGGTTGATTTATTGCCTCGTTTTATGGATGCCAGTGATGGTAAGATTCTAATTGATGGTAAATCAATAAAAGACTATAGTCTAAAAGATCTCAGAAATCATATGGGAATTGTTAGCCAACAAAGCATTCTTTTTAATGATAACTTTTTTAATAATATTGCTTTTGGGGTTCATTCGGCTAAAGAGGAAGATGTTATTAATGCAGCAAAAATTGCTAATGCGCATGAATTTATTATTGATACCCCTCAGGGATATTATAGCAACATTGGTGAAGGAGGAAGCAAATTATCAGGTGGGCAGCGACAACGACTTAGCATTGCACGGGCAGTATTAAAAAACCCACCTATTTTAATTCTCGATGAGGCAACCTCAGCGCTTGATACAGAGTCTGAGCGTCTGGTACAAGATGCAATTATTAAACTTATGAAAAATCGTACTTCAATTGTAATTGCACATCGTTTGTCAACCATAAAAAATGCCGATGACATTATTGTACTTGACGAAGGCGAAATTGTTGAACGAGGTCGGCATGATGAGTTATTGAAACAACAAGGAGTATACAAATATCTTCACGATATGCAAATGTTTTAAATAATATCATAATGAGAGTTTGCGGTTTCACTTTTGTGCGTAATGCGGTAAAACTAGGTTATCCTATAAAAGAATCTATACTATCCATCCTTCCCCTTTGTGATCATTTTATAATAATACATGGCAATTCCGATGATAGTACCGAGGATTTGTTACGAACTATTGACTCAGATAAAATAGAAATATTCAAATCAGTTTGGGATGATTCACTTCGTGAGGGCGGTAAAGTATTGGCTATTGAAACCAATAAAGCCCTTGATATGATTAGTGTTGATTATGATTGGGCATTTTATATACAGGCTGATGAAGTAGTACATGAAAAATATTATGCGGAGATAAAAAATCAAATGCAAAGGTATAAAAGTGATCCTCGTACTGAGGGATTACTTTTTAAGTACACTCATTTTTTTGGTACTCCTGAGTTTGTTGCTGATTCACGTATGTGGTATCGAAATGAAATTCGTATAATACGTCCTGATACTGCTATTCGATCATACCGAGACGCACAAGGTTTTAGAAAAAACAATCAAAAACTACATGTTCGAAAAATAGATGCATATATTTATCACTATGGATGGGTGAAAGATCCTCGCTTAATGAAAGCCAAAGAAAAAGTATTTAATAAACTATGGCATGACGATGAGTGGATGAAAAAGAATATTATTGAAGAAGAATTTTTTGATTTCAATCGTATCGATTCTATAAAACCTTTTAATGGCAGACATCCTGCTATTATGAAAGATTATCTTGGGGCTATTAATACGAATATTAAACTCGATCCAACAATTAAAAAACTAAATTTTAGTAAACGAATACTACATTGGTTTGAAGAACTTACAGGAATTCGATTATTTGAATACAAGAACTATACTTTAATTAAATAATTTTAAAATGTCGCATCTAGGAGAGATATTTGCCCTTACAACGGCTCTTTGTTGGACAGTTACTTCACTTTGTTTTGCATCGGCAAGTCGTAAGGTAGGTTCAACTGCCGTTAATATTATTCGACTTGTTTTAGGTTTTATTTTTATAAGTATCTACACGCTTCTAGTACGCGGTAGTCTTCTTCCACTTGATGCTAGCACGCACACTTGGTTTTGGCTTTCATTATCCGGTTTCATTGGGTTCTTTCTCGGCGATGCGTTTTTATTTGCTGCATATACTATTGTGAGTGCACGAATTGCAATGCTCATAATGGCGCTAGCTCCTCCAATTGCGGCTATAGCTGGAAAAATATTTTTGAATGAATCAATGAACTCAATGGCATTGCTTGGAATGTTTGTTACGCTTGCAGGCATTATGCTTGTTGTTTTAAAGCGCGAAGAAAAAGAAAATGAAACACGAAAAATTCGCTTAAATTACCCCTTACGTGGATTGCTTTTAGCCTTTGGTGGTGCCGCAGGACAAGGACTAGGAATCGTTATGAGTAAGTATGGAATGCGTGAATATGATGCTTTTGCATCAACTCAAATTCGAATTATTGCTGGAGCCATCGGTTTTATCGCATTTATTTTAGTGATGGGTCGAAGCAAGGAAGTTTTTAGATCACTCACTAATCGTAATGCGATGTCAAGTACTGCAACAGGGTCTTTCTTCGGCCCTTTTTTGGGTGTTTCTTTTTCCTTATTGGCAGTACAATATACCTCATCAGGTATTGCCTCAACAATTATTGCTACCGTACCCGTTTTATTAATTGTGCCTGCAGTTTTTATTTATAAAGAAAAAATACATACGCGCGAAATAATTGGGGCAATAATTACCGTTATTGGAGTTGCCCTGTTTTTTGTGTAAGTCTCATATTATTAGTATTATATACTCATAAATTCAATTTTAATACTCCTGTTTTTGTTTTGAATAAGATTAAAGCGTATCTTTATTTATATTTGAATTATATAACGAGTATGTTCACTAAACAAAAACACGAATGAATTACAAATTGGCAGAATCCAAAATTCACTTGCGAGTTACAATGTTTCCTAATAATTAAATAATACATAATAACATGAAAAAGCTCATTTACATTAGTTTGTTTTTTATCCTTATACTGCCTGTAAAGGCTCAATTTGAAAGTCTTTTGAGCAGAGGCGTTCAAATTTCCATGGTAACAGTTGACCCGGATACCTGGCACAATATGATTGTATGGCAACGTCCAAACATGCCTGGTTTAATCTCTAAATATGGTGTTCTCGATCTTTTAACAATTGATAGTTATACCATCATGAGATGGGATTCCGCATCAAATAACTACCTAAGTATTGGATCGGTTCCATTTGCTTTATTGCCAGTTTTTATTGACACTTCATCGCGACCTGATGTGCGTTCCTACAAATACAAAATTAAAGCACGTATTAATTATTCTATTATTATGAATCCTGTTACTACTAGTTTTGATAGTTATATTGATTCATGTCATTTTCATAAAACTGTACATGTAAAAAGACAAATTGTAAACGACACAGTAAAAATTGATATTGAACCCTACGAAGTTCAAAATTATGATATTAAAAAAATGGTAGATACTCTTGTTGTATATATCTATCGATCAACTGACTCTTTAAATATTATGACGCATAAATATGATAGTATTTATTATATAGCTGGTCAAACTAAATTTAAATTTATTGATAAGGACCCAAATGCTTTTGATTCGCTTTATTATTATTGTGGTGCGTTGAATTTTACAACACCCATAGATCCTATTGTTTTTGTGCTTCTTAAATCGACTAGTGGTCCATTTAGTCAATCCATTTCAAATCTCGAAGATAATCGTTTAAAAGCGACAACGAGTATAAAAGAACTAAAAGAACCTTCGTTTGGAATGAGTGTAAGTCCAAATCCATTAACAGCTGAAACCATTCTTACTTATAATTTAAACACATCTGCAAATGTACGAATACAGATTAGCGATTTGAATGGACGAATCATTGCCATACCTGTAAAAGCTTATGTTGAGAGTGGTAGTTTTAGTTTAAATTTGTATTCATTGTTAAGAGATATAAGCGGATCACTTGTATTTGTATCAATGATATCCGAAGGTAAAATTATTTGTAGAAAAGTTTTCATCCCCTAAATTACAATAATTCATTTTGCAGCAAGAAATTTTTCTACAATCAGATCAGAACTCTTTATGCTATTCTTTAGCCATTGAAGAAGTAATTCGTCTTTTTCAAATTCAGTAAGATGCCAATCGATATTAGATTTACGTATAGCTGTTGAGAAATGTGAAAGAAGAAGAGCTACAGAAACCGATATATTAAAACTTTCAGTAAATCCATACATTGGAATTCTCAAATGGCAATCGGCTGCGCTCATCAATTCGGGTGAAAGACCTTCCAATTCGGTACCAAAACAGAGGGCAAATTTTCCTTCCTCCAAATTAAACTGATCGGGAGTAATAGTATTCGACCCTGGAGTAGTGGCCACTATTCTATATCCCTGATTTTTGAGTAGATTAATAGCATCTAATGAGCTATGTTTTTTTATTGACAGCCACTTATCAGCACCCATTGTTATTTCGTTATTGGGGCTATATCTATTTTTCTTTTCAATAACATGCACATCCTGTAATCCAAAGCAGTCACAGCTTCTAAGTACAGCACTTGCATTATGTGGTTGATATATATCTTCAATAACAACCGTCATATAGCGAGTACGTTGGTCAATAATTCTATTAAACAACACAAAACGCTGTGTGGTTGCAAAAGACTTTAGATGATCGATTAGTTCTCTTGTCATGGTATGACATATAATGATTGTTTGTTACACAAATATATTATTTTAATTTCCCTTGCAAGAAGTATGGTTTAAGCTCCTATATTATTTAAAAGTGATGCAAAAGGCGCAACAAGCTGTAATTTAAGGTTATAATTATATTTTTTGCAAATTTTCAAGACTGTTCTTGTAAAAAAGCATGGTATAAAACAAGATTAAACCATTGATACATAGGCTATAATTAATTTTTTTATATGGTTTTATATTATATAAGCAAAATGTAAAAAAAGCCTGGATATTTTATAATGTTAGCATTAATTTTTTACTTTTGCAGCTCAACAAGGGAGGAATGGCAGAGCGGTTGAACGCGGCGGTCTTGAAAACCGTTGTACCGGCGACGGTACCGGGGGTTCGAATCCCTCTTCCTCCGCAATCCCTTTAATTTAACGCCCCTGCAAGGGGCGTTTTTTATTGACCTAGTTTTTTTGCCAAGCCCAAGCTTGAGCAAAAAAACTAGGTCAATAAAAAAGCAAGGAATGCCTTAGCGTTCCGTTAAATTAAAGTGATTGCATGGTACTCCCCTAATGGGATCACATAGTAATCCCAACATGCCTTAACAAAAACTAGGTCAATAAAAAAGCAAGGAATGCCTTAGCATTCGGTGAAGTACATCGTTATGGGCTGGTTTTCTTAATTTTTCGATAAACAATCCACAACATTCATTAATTCTTTGCTCTGCTCAGATGTAAAATTTTCTTCAACATAACTTTTAGAAGTCCAAATTCTCATTGTTTCAATTTCTTTTGTACGAAACATCTCAAGTTCTTTCTCTTTTCCAAAAGCACCACCAAAATATTGAGTGTATTTAGCATCACAATTAAATTTTCCGTCATTAATTAATTCTAAACGTGTACCATCTCTAAATAAAACATTCATTTTGTTGTCATCATCAATGCAACCACCTGCCCCAACAGCTTGTATGCTAAAAATAATTGAATTTGACCCTTTAAGTATATAAATACCAAATCCATTTTTCCCTCCATCTTTTGATACAATAAGCATCTCTTTTGCTGCAACGCTTGTTTTTCCAGTTACTTTGTCAACTTCAGTTGCAATGTAAGCGCTACAGTCCGAATTATTTTCAGAAGAAGTAACTTGTTTTACTTCTTCAACATATTTCCAAGTTCCATCCTCATTGAGGAAGACTTTTTTCCGTCAGTCGTTGTTGCTTGTGTTTGTGCAAATCCTGAAATTACTGTTAATGTCAAGATTGAAATTGTTAAGATTATTTTCCTCATTTTTTATTTCCTTTATTCCTACTCGTCTGGCTTTTCGGTGTCGCCCCGTTTTTTGAGTGGTTTCTGGACTCCACTTTTTATTTTTTTGTAGTTAGTCGGAACTGTCAAGAAGTGTCAAACCGAATTTTCGGTGGTTCTCTTGTCTGTCCGCTGTGTCGTTTCTTAAACTTGCCCATAACGGTTTGCAGCTACAAAAAGTTGGCGATTTAGAAGAACTAAACTGTCTGCCACCACTGAACTTGATACGAAGCACAAAGCTTCATTTAACCACTGAACCGCCAATTTCTTGTAGGTGTTGTTACCTGCTGGCGTTCTGTCTGTCAAGTTGTTGAAGTCCTTGTCTGCCGTTAGTTTCACTGTCTTGTCGGGTCGGTTATGGGTGGCAAAAAAATTAAAACACCGATGTGAGGGAAGAAAATAAATTGAATTTCTTCTTAAGTCGGCGAAAAGGACACTCTTTTGTAAGCTTTGGTCTGTGCATAGGCATGTGTGGCTTGCAAATGTGTGTACTTTTGTGTGAGGGCTTTTATTCATTGATTAAAATTTCTTGGTCTAAACCTTTTCTGTATTTGTGAATTTTGTCTATAAGTTGTAAAAGCTTTTTCTCTTGAATTGACTTAATCTCAAAGTTTATTTTCTGTTCGTCATATCGTTTCTTGTTTCCAAACTCGTCTATTAATTTGTCAATATTTTCAGGAACAAAAAATAAAGTTCTGTCTCCAAGATGTTTCTTAAATTCATTTAAGTAAATTCCTATTCCTGCAAAGTCAAAGTCACCAAAGTGTAAGTAGTTGTTTGGAATTGATTGCAGCCACTTAATTAAGTCCTTGCTTTGGTTCTGTGGATAGCGACTTACAAATAATGGTTTGATGTCGCTGAATAAATGTTTCTGTTTTTCAATGTGCCGAAAGTTTGAAGGGTTCTCAATTCCAACAATTGTAATGTTTGGCGGTGGAATAAATTTTTCAAAGTCGTAGATGAATTGAAAAGTTCCAACAACTGGCTTGAGTATAATTTGCTTTTTGTCAAGTGTCGCTTTAGTTGGATCATAGCAGTTGACTAAAAAACCTTTGAAGGTTCTGACTTTAAATCTTTTTGAATCAGAAGAGGCAGTTACTAATTCGCTTCGTGTAATTTCTTCTTTGTTGCTTATCTTAATGTAAAATGAAAGGTCGTTGATTGAACAATGACTTTGCAAATAAGTGTGTAACGAATTACTGTCGTGAAGTTGTAATGTCTTTTTGATTCTTCCTTTCCTTTCAAGAATTCCTTCTGCAACTAAATCGTCAATTAAAGAATGTTTTGCAGAACCTGACGGAATAATTTCGCCTTGCGAAAGCTGCAATAATTTTTCCGCGATATGAACTGGAACTTTCATTATGCTTCTGTCGGAATTTCAGATTCAAATTTTGGAATTTTTCTTACCAATCTTTTTACGCTTGTTACATTCTTGCCATCTTTTGCCAATAGGTAAGTGTAACGGTAGTCAGTTGCATTGTAAGAAGTCGGTGAACTGTTTATGAGGAGAATATTTCTATCGTTTGCAAACTTTAAAATGCCTTTCACATTGGTTGGATGCAATTTTCCAATTTCAT
>JBBRXJ010000022.1:0-40891 GCA_038248505.1 Bacteroidales bacterium | reverse complement strand
TTTCTTAAAATCTTCGCTGAAAACTCGTTTCCGACGTTCTGATTCACTAAGTTTAAATTCTTCTCTTGTTGCCATTTTTTTCCAGTTTAAAATGATTTTTTAAGTCTTTAAAACGGTCAACATATTTCAGGCACCGACAATGAGCCTTCCGTGCATTGGCTGGTTCGATGATTGTGAAAACGTTCTGAAAATTTTGGAAACTTTTCGTAATGCGCGTATAAATGGTAATAAGGTGAAAATAAAAGGGCAATCAAAAACTGTTGAACGAACTTTAACTGCGAATTCCGTCAAAATTGGTGATATTGATTATGCAAAGATCAGGCTTATTTATAAACCCAAGACGGAAGATAATTCATTTGATCCGACAGATTACAATTCGTATGATCAACAATTCTTCGTTGAAGATGGGTCAGTAGATTGGCAGCATGGATTTGTATACAACAAAGATAATAAGGAACTCTTTAAAATTATTATTGATGATGAAGCTAGCAAGATTGGAAGTTTGAAAGAATATCTGTTTGGGGAAAATTCCGGAACAGATGAGCAGGAGGAAACTGAAATACATATAGAACAAATTCTCGCAGATGCTGAAACCGCAACTCAAATTGGTTCTAAGTATACAAGTGGGACTGCATGTAATATATGTATAAGAGCAGCTTTATATATTATTAAAAAAGATTCAGCAAGCAAATCGTCGTTCCATTGTCCTTGTAAAGCGTCTGTAATCTCACTTTTGGATTTGCGAACTCTGGGATCCGCCAACTTACTTAAAACAAGACCATCTCTTTCTCCATTAAGAATTGCTTCAATTATTTTTGTGCCTGAAACTCCTGTAATATCATTCAGCACAACATCTAGCCGAAGATTCATTAATCGAAGAGCTTTCTGCATTTTATTGGTAAAGGAAGCTGCTATTTCAACTAAAGATTGACGGTGTCTTGAAAGTGTGCGAATCTTTTGAGTGAGTTCACTCGGCAAATAACATCTACGGAGCAGTCCTAGTGAATGCAGCTTTTGAATCCATTGGCAATCTTTGACATCGGTTTTTTCTCTCACGTTTTTTGTTTGTGCTCCGGAAACTAATAATACTTCAAATCCAGCGTCTTGAAGCACTCGAAACAAGCTCTGCCAATAACTTGCCTGTACTTTCCATGGCAATGGTTAATATCCCATTTTCTTTTAAATAGGATATCATTTTTTCTTGGCCACTTGAATAAAAATTGAATTCCTTAACTTGTTTTTCTTGCTGACCAACAGCCACAAAGTGACTTTTGGAGCCAATATCAATTCCTGCTGCATGTGGATTGATAATTTTCATTTCTTCTGTCGTTTTCATACTTTTTTTTGTTTAAAACAGCAAGGAAATGTATTTTTGATACTAAAATTATTCCATACGGGATTCCTTTATAAAGGATCACCAATAAAGTCTTCAAAGACCCTGCTTGAACAGGGCTTTTACATTTCAACCAAAATCTGGGGAGGGATATAATCACCTTTTAAACATAGGCTTTACATGCTGCCTAAGCAAGTTAGATATTTTAGTCTACTTAACAAAACGTCTTGAAATTTGGGTTAAATGATGCAACCATTTTGTCTATTATACCTAATTTGAAGTTAAAAAAAACTGATGTGCTAATGAAGAAAACCACTAAGGGCATTAAGTTATTTAACTATACAGATTATTTCAATTTATCCTTAAAGACCTTTTCAAACTTTTCAAGCTTGGGTTGTATAACATATGTACAATAGGGCTGATTTTTATTCTCATTGTAATAGTTCTGATGGTTGTCTTCGGCTTTAAAAAAGATATTAAGGCGGCTAATTTCAGTTACAATCGATTTATCCCATGCGCCTGAGGTGTTGAGTGCATTTTTAACTTCTTCGGCTGTAATGCGCTGTTTTTCATTATGCCAAAAAATAACGGATCGGTATTGGTTGCCTGCATCATTTCCTTGTCTGTTTAATGTTGTTGGGTCGTGTGTTTTAAAAAATACTTCTAAAAGACTTTTATATTCTATAAGGCTTGAGTCAAATGTAATTTGAATGACTTCGGCATGACCTGTATTTCCCGTACAAACCTCTTTGTATGTTGGATTGTTAACTTGGCCTCCTGAATAGCCTGATTCAACTTTTACAACTCCTTTTAAATTCTCAAAGAGAGCCTCTGTACACCAAAAGCAGCCTCCGCCAAAAGTAGCAATTTCCATTTGTGAGTCCATAATTTTAGATTTATTTTGTGCTTGTGTACATGAGATGAAGACCAGTGTTAGGAATAGAAACGTTTTCATGATATTTTGCAAATAGTGTTGTATAAATCGATCATTCAGACTTTTGTCGCTTTTTTTTATAGTGGCCTATCGGCAAATGCTATTACGGAACGTACTCTTAGTCCTACAAAGTATAAAAAACAAATTCTGATAAATTTATTATAGTAAACCTAACATAAGCTTGGCTTCATCTGTCATGCGATCATAGTCCCATGGTGGATTAAATGTTATTTCGAGTTTTACCGATTTTACAGTTGGAACGGCTGCTACCTTCATCTCAATCTCAGCATACAACTGGTCAACCATAGGACAGTTGGGCGATGTAAGTGTCATTACAATTTCTACATTATTTTCATTGTCAACATTAATCTCATATATTAAACCTAATTCGTATATATTAACCGATATTTCAGGATCATATACCGAGGTGAGTGTACCTGCAATTTCACGCTGCAGATCGTTGAGTTTGGTATTCGGATTGAGTAACATAATGGACGAGATTAGGTTTTAGTTTTTCACCACATAACCAAGGGCGTAAATTTTAATTTGCTTTATCATACTGAGTAAACCGTTGCTACGGGTAGGGGATAGGTTTTCTCTTAATCCTGTTTTTTCAATAAAATACAAATCGGCATTTACAATGTCATCAGGTTTTTGCCCTGATAGTACTTGAAGAAGTAGCGAAATTATTCCTTTGGTTATTATGGCATCACTGTCGGCAGATAAAAAAATATGCCCATCACGAAATTCCGATTTAACCCAAACATTCGACTGACAACCGTTTATACGATAATCATCGGTGCGATAAGCTGGGTCTATTAATTGAAGATTTTTTCCAAACTGTATCAGGTATTCGTATTTCTGCATCCAGTCTTCAAAAAGCGCGAAGTCTTCTATAATTTGGTCTTGTATGGAATTTATAGTTTGCATAGTTTATGTTATGACATATATAAGAGGCCGATGTCACTCATATATGAATATGATGTTTTTTGTTAAGCTAACATAGTGATGACTTTTTTTAGTTTTTCTTTTAGAACGGATATTTCGTCTTTAGTATTGTATAGTGCAAGGGAGGCACGAATGGATCCTTCTATACCGAAACGGGCCATAAGTGGTTGTGCACAATGGGTTCCTGTTCGTACCGCAATACCCATCTTGTCTAATATCATGCCAGCATCATAAAAATGAGCTCCTTTTATATTAAATGAAACGAGAGGAACTCTATCGCTGGTATTACCTATAATTTGTACTTCAGGAAACTCAAGTAAAGTATTTAAGAGTGCTGCGGAGAGTGTTTTCTCATGCGCCGAAATACACTCAAGTCCGGTATCAGTTAAAAATGATAATGCTTCCGAGAGTCCTATGGCTCCAATATAATTGCTTGTCCCTGCCTCAAATTTTAATGGTAAAGCATTAAAAGTGGTTTTCTCAAAACTTACTTTATCAACCATATCACCTCCTGTTTTCCATACCGGCAAACGATCAAGCCATGCCTTTTTACCATATAAAACACCAATTCCTGTTGGCCCATATACTTTATGACCGCTAAAAACAAAAAAATCAGCGTCCATGTCTTTTACATCAATAGTGCCATGTTGTATTGATTGAGAGCCGTCAATAAGAACTACTACATCATTTGCATGAGCCACTTCAACCAATTTTTTAGCTGGATTCATGGTTGCTAGCACGTTAGAGGCATGGGTAATTGCTACCAATTTAGTCTTGTCATTAAACATTCTTTCATATGCTTTCATATCAAGACTTCCATCATCTAATACCGGAACAGCTCTGAGTCTTGCTCCAACACGCTCACAAGCCATTTGCCAAGGAACAATATTGGCATGATGCTCCATTACGGATACTATAATCTCTTCGTCTTTGTGTAAAAACTTTTGTGAAAAGCTAAAAGCTACAAGGTTTATAGACTCTGTAGCACCACTAGTAAATATAATTTCTTCTGAAAACTCTGCATTAATAAATTTCTGCACATTTATACGAGCCAACTCATATTGCTGAGTCATTTGGTCACTTAAAAAATGAACTCCTCTATGAATATTTGAATTCTCAAATGCCATCAGCTGTTGAGTTCTGTTTATTACTCGCAAAGGTTTTTGAGAGGTTGCACCGTTGTCAAAATAAATTAATGGCTGCTTATGAACAAGGGTACAAAGTATAGGAAACTCGCTACGAATCTTATTTATATCAAATGCGCTCATTATTTTTTTTTTGGAAAGATACAAAAAAGGATCTAATTATTAATACGTTCTCAGCTAGCTTTATATATACTCTAATAAACACATTTACCCTATGTTTTATTGTTTATTAACTAAATAGGTTACTGCTTCAACCTATTACTTTTAAAGATTGAAAATTTTCTAAATCTGCCTTAATCTGTATATTCAGCTCGTTTGCTTATGTCTCTTTCATGATAATTGTCAGCTTGTCGGTTTTTACTCATTGAGTCCTTCTAATTTTTAACTAATTTAGCATATGCATACTAATTAAATCAAATTTATTTAGTAGCATAATTTAAGATTATTACATGGAAAACGAGTCAGATAAAATATTAGATACAATAACAGAATCAGATTATAAGTTTGGATTTACAAGTGATATTGATACGGAATATATTCCAAAAGGTCTGAATGAAGATATTGTGCGAATAATTTCAGCACGTAAAGAGGAGCCTGAATTTATGCTTGATTTTAGATTGAAGGCCTTTAGGCATTGGCAAACGATGAAGATGCCTGAGTGGGCTCATTTGAATATTCCGGAGATATCGTTTCAGGATATTATTTTTTATGCAGCACCACGTCAAAGTGCCAACCCAACGAGTATCGAAGATATTGATCCAGAATTGAAACGTACCTTCGAGCGTCTCGGCATTCCGTTAGATGAACATAAACAACTTGCCGGTGTTGCAAGCGTAGCCGTTGATGCAGTACTTGATAGTGTATCGGTAAGAACAACATTCAAAGATAAACTCCGTGAAGTAGGTGTCATTTTTTGCCCTCTAAATGAAGCTATCAAAGAACATTCGGATTTAGTTAAACAATATCTGGGTTCTGTAGTTCCTTATACAGACAATTATTTTGCCGCTTTAAACTCTGCCGTATTTAGTGACGGATCTTTTGTATATATTCCTAAAGGGGTACGTTGTCCTATGGAACTTTCAACCTACTTCCGCATAAATGCAAAGAATACTGGGCAGTTTGAACGAACCTTAATAATTGCCGAAGACGATAGTTATGTGAGTTATCTCGAAGGTTGCACTGCGCCTCAGCGCGATGAGCATCAGTTGCATGCTGCGGTGGTTGAAATTACAGCGCATAATCGTGCGGATGTGAAGTATAGCACCATTCAAAACTGGTATCCTGGCGATAAGGAAGGGCGTGGTGGTATTTATAATTTTGTAACAAAGCGCGGTTTATGTAAAGGCGATTCGTCAAAAATTTCATGGACCCAAGTAGAAACAGGATCTGCTGTTACGTGGAAGTATCCCAGCTGTGTACTTCGTGGCGATAATTCGGTAGGCGAATTTTATTCTGTTGCTGTTACAAACAATCACCAACAAGCCGATACAGGTACTAAGATGATTCATATAGGAAAAAATACCCGAAGCACTATTGTTTCAAAAGGTATTTCGGCCGGTGTAAGTAACAATAGCTATAGGGGTTTGGTGAAAATTAGTCCAGGCGCACAAGGTGCAAGAAATCATTCACAATGCGATAGTTTGTTAATTGGTGATACTTGTGGCGCGCATACCTTTCCTTATCTTGAAGTGGCAAACAACAACGCAGTTGTTGAACATGAAGCCAGTACTAGTAAAATTGGGGAAGATCAAATATTCTATCTAAACCAAAGAGGTATTGATACTGAAAATGCAATTGCATTAATTGTAAATGGCTATGCTAAAGAAGTGCTTAGCAAATTACCTATGGAATTTGCCGTTGAAGCACAAAAACTCTTGCAAATTACGCTTGAAGGAAGCGTGGGATAAGAAATGTTGATAGCTGCGGTGATAATAAATATCTGACGTGGCCAATTTTTCAACGATTTATGATTTGTAATTTAAGATTTAACTCCGCCTAGGTGAACAACATTTCACTAAATTGCACTCATTAAAGCCAAAAAAAAGTGAATGCATCAACACCATTACTCTCAACCGCATATTTGCCACCTTTGTCGTATTATGCTAAGATCTTAGCTTCAGGATTTGCTATTATTGAACAACACGAGCATTATATCAAGCAAACCTACCGCAACCGTTGTTTAATTGGTGCAGCAAATGGTGCCTTGGTATTAAGTATTCCTATTGAACATGGCAGAAGTTCAAAGCAATTAATTAGAGATGTAAAAATTGATAGTGATGCGCGATGGGAACACTTGCATCAAAAGAGTATTTTAGCGGCATATAAATCGGCTCCCTTTTATGATTATTATATTGATGATTTATTTTTTATTTTCCAAAAAAAGCATTCTTTCCTTTTCGATTTGAACCTACAAGTATTATACGAAACGATAGGTTTATTGCAGATTCAGGCTGAGATAGTACTTACAGATTCATATCAAACCGATATACCAAATTCAACAATGGATTATCGAAATTCCATTCATCCTAAGTTACAAAAAAAAAAACCTGATAATAACTTTACTGCCATAAAGTATTATCAGGGTTTTTCTCAAAAAAACGGTTTCCTAAGTAATCTAAGTATAATTGATTTATTATTTAACGAAGGGCCTAATGCTTTAGCTGTTCTTCGTTCATGTATTAAAACCGAAACCCTATAGTTGCCATAATATCACTGCGCATATTTGCAATACTTGCAATAGGTTCATTTGTTGGCATTGGATATAAAATTAATTTCTCGTCACTTATAGTGCGGCGATAGGCAAAATCAAAATACATGTTTTCAGATTTCACACCAAAACCTCCTGATATAATGGATGTTTTTGCTCCTGCATTTATATGTCCTGATTTATACGGACTATCATATAATGCATAACCAGCGCGTAATAAAAGGGTTTCATTCATTCTTATTTCAAGTCCACCTCGTAGGTTGTTTGCTGCTTTTAAATTTGCTTGAATATCTTGATTTTCATCATAAAAATCATAGCCGTTTTGCCCATTTCTGTAACGGGTAGTCGTATAATCAACATATTCATAGTCAATATTGAGGACTCCTAGTTTTTTGTATTTTAAAGCAACACTAAATAATCCTTTCATGGGTGTTGTTAAATTGTAAGTATATGTTTGGCGTGAAACTGAATTTCCATTATAGCTTGGTTTCAAATCTAATTGAGTATTATCTGCTAAAGTTGATGTCATGGTATTGTAGAATTCATCTTCCATACTATAATAAGTAGGGAGGTGAAAAGCTGCGCCTATTCTCAAAAAATCAAACGGACGATAAATTGCACCTAATTTTAAATCGAAGCCCATACCGGAAGTCTCAAGTTCTTCATGAAAATTGAATTCTTTTACATAATCAGCATTGTCATTTGATAATTCTGTATGATTCATTACTCGGCTGTAATAAATGCTTTTTACGCCAATGGTGGCTCCCATGTAGAGTTGATGATTCATATTTGCTCCAATGGCAAAAAGATAATTTCCTGTTGACCCTACATTTGTAATTGTTTTTCTTTGGTCTTGGCCCAATGCCATGTTTGGAAAATAACCTAAAGAATCCTGATCTATTAAGTAGGAGTCAAATGCAAGTCCTTCGTAAAAGGGATCAAGATCTTCTGGTGCTTTGTTTCCTACATTATTTAAAAAATAAACAGCCAAACCATTATTCGGATTCGTTCCGTTTATAATGATATTGCGATTATAATTCATGGTTTTATTGTAACCAAAAGCAAAACTTAGACTTATTAAACCGTCTGTATTTCCTGTGTTATATGTAAAAACAGATCCGAGATTCCCTAATCCAATATTGTATTTATAATCTTCCGTTGATTGGCCTAGGAATTTTGAATTTGTTTTTGAGCTGGTGAAGTTAGGACTTAAACTAAATTCTGATTTAGAATACACTCCAATACCTGCAGGGTTTGTACTGAGCGATGAGAAATCTCCTCCAATGGCACCAAAAGAACCACCCATTGCTGAGAACCGAGCGGTTCCGCTTACAATATCTTGTGAGTATCGGGCAGCATCTTCTGTATTCTGTCCAAATACTGAAACGCCACTTAGTATCATCAATATAAAAAAGATCTTGTTTTTCATGTTTATTTTATTTATATATTTTCCCTTTTAGCTTTTTAATAAATTACCTTCTACCACCACCACCACCACTGCTACTACCTGAACTTCTCGATCCTCCGCTTGATGAACCACCACTATATCCGCTATTTGAACTGCCACCAGAACTTCTTGATGAGCCACCACTATATCCACTGCTTGAGCCGCTTGAACTTCCGCTGCTAGTTGTACGACGTGATGAGCTTCCTGAAGAGTAACCACTATTTGAACTACCACTACTTGATCGTGAGGAACCATTAGAGTAACCTCTTCCTGTTGATGAGCCACTGCTGCCTGAACTATATGTGCGGCGTGCCGTCGAACCAGATGAACTACTACCTGTTGAAGATCCGTTACTACTGCCAGAGCTGTATCCGCTTGTTGAACTTCCTGTACTACTATAGCTGCGGCGTGCTCCGCTGCCCGATGTCCCAGTTCCAGAACTACCCGATGGACGTGTTGTATTATAGCCACTACCACTGCTTGTTCCGCTAGTTGTGCGACGTGTTGATGTGCCCGAATAACCACTGTTATTTGTTCTTCCTGAATTGCTCGTTCCATTATTATAGTTGGAACCACTTGTTGTTGTGCGTCGTCCGCTGGTACTATTTCCTGTTGTATTATAACCTGAACCAGTACGTCCTGTTGAATAGCCTGAGCCACTGGTTATATCTCTGCGTCGTCCATAATTACTTGAGCCATTATAGGCGTTGTTAGAATGATAATACCCGTTAGAACCACCCCAATTTGAACCATGGTATCCATGATGTCCGCCATAATAACCATTATAATATGATCCATAGTATCCACCATAATACCCACTATAATAATATGGGCTGCCCCATCCATAATAACCGTATGAGTAACCTGGGTATCCATATCCCCAACCATAATTTGAATAACCATAATAGCCAACTCCCCAACCATAACCGCCACCCCACCAATCACCATACCAACTAGGAGAGTAAAAATAAGGATCATAGTATCCTACACTTACATAACTTCCTCTAAAACGATTAAAACGTTGTGAATAATAATAGTCATCATTATCTTCCGTATAATAATTGTTGGTTATATAAGTATTTCCATTTTCATCAGTACTCCGATCAGATTCATTATAATTATTTTGATTTGTATTTTCGGTGTTATTTTGATCATATTCGTTGTTTGAGCTAACATTATTATTATAGATATTGCTATTATTCTTACCACTATTAGTATTGCTCATGCTCTTTTCCTGAACATTGGTATTTTGCTCATCACCTTGCTCTAATGACTGACGATATTTCATATAGCCAGTAATCTTTTGAGTCGTATCTGTAACTGTTGCTGTGTTTATTGTTGGGCTTGCAGTATTTGAGACTGCTGTGGGAGCAACTTTTTTGCTTTTTACAGGAGCATTATATAAATCATCCTGTGAAAATCCCTTAGTACTACTAATCATCCCGATAAGAAGTACTGTTACTAAGATGTTTGCTAACTTTTTCATGGCAGTGATTATTAATTGTTTTTAATCTTTGCAGGTATTAATTCGACTATATAACGTGGCTTTAGTTTAATTGTTACAATGTATTTTATAAAATGAGGAAAGATAAAAGCGGTGAGAAATTAAATTAATAAATATAAAGTTATATAATTCAGTTACTAAAGTCTTATATTCCTTTTTAGTTTTTTCTCAACATCATTTAAATTGCCCACAGTTTTTACTTACTTTTGCCAATTATAAATTCAAAGTTATCTTTTTTTTGGACATTACAACAGGCTAAACTATTAATATTTATGGGTAAATTTTTAACAACAAGAGAAGAAAATTATTCACAGTGGTACAACGATATAGTACTTAAAGCCGATTTAGCTGAAAACTCAGCAGTACGTGGTTGTATGGTTATAAAACCTTATGGATATGCTATATGGGAAAAAATGCGTGATGTTTTAGATAAGATGTTTAAAGATACAGGGCATGTTAATGCCTATTTTCCAATGTTCATACCAAAATCGTTTTTAAGCAAAGAGGCCAGCCATGTTGAGGGTTTTGCTAAAGAATGTGCTGTAGTTACGCACTATCGTCTTAAAACAGACGAAACAGGTAAAAATATCATTGTTGATAAAGATGCGAAGTTGGAAGAAGAATTAATAGTACGCCCTACTTCCGAAACAATTATATGGAGTACCTATAAAAATTGGATACAAAGCTATCGCGATTTACCCTTGCTTATAAATCAATGGGCCAATGTGGTACGTTGGGAGATGCGTACGCGTCTTTTTTTAAGAACGACAGAGTTTTTGTGGCAAGAAGGTCATACCGCTCATGCCACTTCTGAAGAGGCATTAGATGAAACAACAAAAATGATCAATGTGTATGCAGATTTTGCAGAAAATTGGATGGCAATGCCTGTTATTAGAGGAGTTAAATCAGAGAGTGAACGTTTTGCAGGTGCTATTGACACCTATACCATAGAGGCTATAATGCAAGATGGCAAAGCATTGCAATCGGGTACGTCGCATTTTTTAGGTCAGAATTTTGCAAAAGCTTTTGATGTGCAATTTGTAAGTAAGAATAATCAAATGGAATATGTTTGGGCCAGTTCATGGGGCGTATCAACACGATTAATTGGAGCGCTTATTATGGCACATTCTGATGATCATGGTTTGGTTTTGCCTCCTAAATTAGCTCCTATTCAAGTGGCCATTGTGCCTATTTTTAAAACTGCTGAGCAATTAGAGGCAATTACAGCTCTTGTAAATGAAATTAAAAAGGAATTACTTGCACAAAATATTTCTGTAAAATTTGATGATCGCGATACTCAGTCTCCTGGTTGGAAATTTGCCCAATATGAATTACAAGGAGTTCCTATTCGTTTAGCTATTGGCCCACGTGACCTCGAAAAAGGAACCATAGAGCTTGCTCGACGAGATACATTAGAAAAAATGATCGTTAACAAAGCTGATATTGTTAAAACCATTGCAAAACTTCTTGAAGAAATACAACAAAATATTTTTAATAAAGCATTAAAATTCCGATCAGAAAATACAAATTCCGTTGATACCTATGATGATTTTAAAAAAATCTTAAACGAAAAAGGTGGCTTTATAATGGCTCACTGGGATGGCACTAAAGAAACGGAAGCTCTTATTAAAGAAGAAACCAAAGCAACTGTTCGTTGTATTCCATTTGATGCTCCTAATGAAGATGGCAAGTGTATGGTAACGGGTAAACCATCAAAACGACGTGTAGTTTTTGCCCAATCATATTAATGCATAATGATGTACCAAAGAAAAATATCATACTAAAAATACTAAAGAAGGTGGCTGAGGCACCCAGTTTTGTAAAGTCTTTATTTACGAGCATTTCTTCGCCGCGGCGAAAAGCTCAATGTGACACCTCAGCGTCCAGCTTTCATTGAAATATGAGAGGTTTGGTTTTATTTAAAATTAGTAAATATCTAAGTGGTGTTCAATTATGCAGAATCTACCTATAAAAAATAATTATATACGTATGAAAAAACTCATCATTCTTCTATTATCAGCTCTATTAATAGCTGGCTGTGCTTCATCAAAAAAATATCTTGAACGTGCTCAGTATGATGCAGCAATTAATATGGCTGTAAAAAAATTACGCAAAAATCCATCTAATATTAAAGAATTGGATGTACTTAAACAGGCCTTCCCTAAAGCAAACCAGGTTGATAAAGATCGTATTGATTTTTTAAAAACGAGTGGGGATGACAATGTATGGGATCAAATTTTTAACCGATATGCAAATCTTAAAGATCGTCAACAATTAGTGAAAACATTGCCTGATAATGTCTTAAATTCTATTGGCTTTATTGAAAAAAATTACGATCGTGAATTATTGGATGCGAAAAAGAAAGCGGCAGAATATTTCTATACCCATGCAATTGATTTATTGAAGCGTAAAGACCGAAATAGTGCTCGTGATGCTTTTTATGAGTTAAAGCGTGTGAAGCAACTATACAGCGATTATAAAGATGTTGATGCTCGTTTGCAAGAGGCTCAATTTTTAGGCACCAATAATGTGCTTTTTAAAATGCTTAATAATACCAAAATGATTATTCCCCAAGGATTTGAAGAGGAATTATTAAAGATTAGCCTTAAAGAATTGAATGGACAATGGCTAAATTATGATACCAAATCAAATTCAGCCCTTTACTATGATTATACGATTTATCTTAATCTCAACAATATATTTGTTTCACCCGAACAAGTAAATGAAGAATCGCACACTGAAGAACGAGAAATTGAAGACGGGTTTAAATACAAATTAGATTCCAAAGGCAATGTGATGAGAGATACTGCTGGTAATGACATAAAAATACCTGTCATTAAAATTATTACTTGTAAAGTGATACAAGTGCATCAAATGAAGCGTGCCATGATTAGCGGAACACTTGATTATTTTGATAATCGAACCAAGCAATTGATAAAAACTGATCCAATCTCAGCAGAGTGGGTATTTGAAAACCACTCCGCTAATGCTTTTGGTGACTTAAATGCACTTAAACCCGAAACAAAAAAATTACTTGGCAATAAACCTTTGCCTTTTCCTTCGAATCCAGATATGATAATGCAAGCCAATCAGATACTAAAACAAATGTCCAAGGATATAATATGGTGTAATAAAGGGATGATTCAGTAATTCATCAGCGACAAAACAAAGTTTGTGAGGTGTTTTTGGCTAAATAAAAAATCCCCTAAAAAGGGGATTTTCTATAAATTAAATATCTATTAAATATTTTTTGTGCTTATGGGCATAAAGCCAATAGTAAAGTGTTTTAAATTATGCTAACTTAACGTTAACAGCGTTTAAACCTTTTTTGCCTTCTTGCACATCAAATACGACAGCGTCGTTTTCGCGAATTTCTTCTTTTAAACCTGATGCATGAACAAAGATTTCAGCACCATTGTCTTCTTTAATAAATCCGAAGCCTTTAGCTTCATTGTAAAATTTTACTACTCCGTTTTTCATTGTGTTAATTAATTAAATTATATATTTTGTTTATTTCTATCGCTCTTTTGCAAAAGCAATAAAGGCTTTATAAATAAGGATGTTTTTGAACAACATCTATATTTTTCTTAATTAGTTTCTGAATACCTTTAAAATAGCCTACTTCATCTTTACTGCATAATGAAATAGCAACACCATTTTCACCTGCTCTACCAGTTCTTCCAATTCGGTGAACATAGGTTTCTGCTTGTTCAGGTATTTCGTAATTTATTACGTGGCTTAGTTGTTTTACATCAATCCCTCTTGATGCAATATCTGTTGCAACCAACACATCAATGCTTCTGTCTTTAAAGCCTTTCAAAGCACGTTCGCGAGCATTTTGAGACTTATTTCCGTGAATGGCTTCTGCTATAATATTGGATGCGTTAAGATGTTTTGCAACTCTATCGGCTCCTCGTTTTGTTTTAGTGAAAATTAAAGAATGCTCAATATTATTTGTTTTTAATATATGCTTTAATAATGCATTCTTGTCTGTTTTATCAACATAGTATACCGATTGCTTAATTAAAGTAGCAGGCGATGAAACAGGAGTAACAGCAACACTAATTGGATTTTTTAGAATAGTATTTGCCAATTTCATAATCTCTGGAGCTACCGTTGCTGAGAAAAATAGGGTCTGTCTCTTTACGGGTATCTGTGCTATTACCTTTTTAATATCATGAATAAAGCCCATATCCAACATTCTATCAGCTTCGTCTAATACAAAAAATTCAACTTTATTTAGTGAAATATATCCTTGTTGCATTAAATCGAGCAAGCGACCAGGGGTAGCAATTAATATATCTACGCCTTTTTTAAGTGCTGCAACTTGGTGAAATTGTGATACCCCACCATATATTAAAGCTTGGCTAAATCCTAGATTGCTACCATATTCTCTAAAACTATCACTGATTTGTGTCGCTAATTCTCGTGTTGGTGCAATTACTAAGGCTTTTATGTCTTTGCGTGAATTTGGGCGTTTATTTATTTCTAACAATTGCAATATGGGTAGTGCAAATGCGGCGGTTTTACCTGTACCTGTTTGGGCACAACCAAAAATGTCTTTTCCCGATAAAATGTAAGGTATACTTTTTTCTTGTATAGGAGAGGGGGCTGTGTAGCCCTTTTTATCAAGCGCGGAAAGTAATGGTTTGATTAATTGTAATTCTGTAAATGTCATTAAAGTTTTTTTTTAATATACTTTCATATTGAAATTGTAAAGTATATCAAATTGCAATGGGTATTTACAAAATAGGTGCGTCTACAATCTTCAAAAGAAGGATGCAAATATAAATACATTATTTGCAATTACCTATATTATTTAACTAAAAAGTTTAAAATTACCTATTTTATTGATATTTAAGGTGTTTACTCGTCAATTGCAAGCTCTAATATGGTATCTATATTTTAAAAATTTGAAATTTCGAAACATAAATTAGACGAGTTAGGTAAATTTCACTTCGGTTTTATTAATTATTATAAATGTATGTGTACTAATTATATTTCACCAAACCGCTAATAAACATTTTGTTATCCTCAAATACGCATTATATGCCTAGTGCATTATTCAAAATATATTGTATCTTAACATAAATTTAATAATTACTAATTAATGAAAAAAATCTTTTACTTCTCATTATTATCTCTATTTATGCTTGTTTCTTCATGCTCAAAAGAAGAACAAGAAAGTGTTCTCAATACTGTTTTACCTGATAAATTTACTGCAAATATTCACGATACCACTTGGTCTGCGGATGTTCGCAAAACAACATTAACAGATAATTCTATTGTTTTAGTTGGAACGAGCATTAACGCTTCAATTCTTGAAATAACTATTTTTGGAATTACTCCGGCTACTTATACACTTAATACTGCTATTTTTGATTCTGCTGCTTCTGCTCAAACCGCTGCTCTATTTAAACGATCAGCCACAACTAGTATTACGGATGTTTATGTTGCTAAAAAAGGGTCTGTTACCATAACTGCGGTAAATTATATCCAGAAAACAATTACAGGAACATTTAACTTTAAGGCATATAAAATTCGATATTCTCAGCAGTTAATTATTGATTCACTTACTATTAGCAATGGTGAGTTTACCGATTTAAAATATTAAGAATGAATAAAAAACGTCTTTATGTACATTCATTAATTTATAAACATGAATATCTACAAGTATGAAAATATTCCTCGTAATCCTCGTCTTTGTTGTGTTTTCAGGTAATTTGTTTGCTTCTACTATATCAGATAGTACTGAAAAAGATAAAGCTATTCAGAAAACTAAAATTGAGTTTGATTCTATTAAATCAAACTCAGAGATCAAGAGTGACAAACTATCAAACGAACGTGGTGGAAATATTTCTGATAAAATGCAAGGTGAAACGGCTGGCTTAAATACAAGGTCGAGCTCTGATCCACAACAAAGCCTTGAAATGCTTATTAGAGGTAAACATAGTATTAGTTTGGATAATAATCCTTTATTTGTAGTGGATGGCATAATAATGAATGCCATAAATACCATACAGGATTTAGAGATGGTCGTAAATCCAAATGATGTTGATCGTATTGAGATTTTAAAGGATGCTTATTCTACAAATAGATACGGGAGTAGAGGGGCCAATGGGGTGATTGTTATTACTACTAAAACCGGAAAACGTTAATCATATATTTATCATTATATCTTATGAAATCCACATGTAAACTTATTCTTAACAGAAACACAGATGAAAATAGCACCATGCATATTGATCGGGCTCCTGACCAAACACATGTGTGTTCCTTCGCCTCACGCGAACAATCTTTAAAAAATAATTATTTGCGGACGAAACTTGTATCTTTATTCTCCGCATTTCTATTATTTTTTTCTATTCAACTATTTTCACAAAACACCAATAATATTATTTTATTAAATGGTCAGTGGGACTGTGGTGAAAATCGTCAGTATTCTTTAAAAGTTAATGTTCCAGGCCTTGCCAGCGATCCTTCAAAAATGAATGAAGGGGTAATGTGGTATAAGCGCCAAATAGTTCTTCCTTTAGGTGACTGGAAATATGCAACATTGCTTTTAAAAGGCGCTCGTTTTGCTCCTGAAGTATATATAAATGGGGAGAAGGTTTCTCAGCAAGAAGGAGGAATGGCGCCTACGTATCATTTACTAAAGAGTGCGGCTGTAAAACCAGGTGCTACTGTAACTCTTGAAATTGCATTAGTATCTTTAAAAAATCTTCCACAAACAGATGCCTCATATATTCCACCTGCTGATCAATGGCGATCAAATATATCATCATCATTATGGGATGATGTAATTTTGTTTACCCACAGTAATTATCGAATAAAAAGGATGACCCCTATGAGTGATTTGGCTGGTGATCGTGTTGTAATACGTTGGGAGCTAGAAGATATTGATAATACAGGCCGTTTGCCTGTTCGATTAACAGCAAGTGTTATTGATAAAAAGGGAACTAGAATTAATAAAGTTGAGTTTGTTCCCAAAAGTATGAAAGGTGAATTGAGCCTTCCTTTAAAAAACATTGTTAAGCCTTGGTCGCCTGAAATACCTGAATTATATAAGCTCGAGTTGGCCATTTATGATAATAATAAAGTAGCCGATTCGAAGACTATTAATTTTGGCCAAAAAAGTTTTTCTGTTGCTGGAAAAGGATTTCAATTTAATGGCACACCTGTTACTTTACGCTCTGGTACAGTGGTATGGCATCGTTGGGTGCGTGATAAGGAAGGTCAGTTGTTGGCATGGGATACTACATGGTTCCGTAAAAATGTAATTGTTCCAATGAAAGATAGAGGTGCAAATACCTTACGTTTTCACTTGGGAGTACCACCGGAGAGGATTTTAGATTTATGCGATAAATATGGATTGTTTGTTCAGCTTGAATGGTCCTTCTTTCATGGAATGCCTGCATCGAAAGCGAGTTTAGATGTTCAATGGAAAAATTGGATGGACCTAGGTGTTGCGCATCCTTCTGTTACTTTATTTCATCCATATAATGAGACAGAAGGCGATCAACTTAAAACAGCATGGCTTTGTTTAGACTCACTCGTAAAAGACTATCCACCCTTGGTTTTAGCTGAGCGTGATGTAATTCATGTGCATAAATATTGGTGGAGTTTATTCGAGAATTTAGGTTGTTATTATGATAATGCAGATCAATTTCCAAAAGCAATAATGGTGGATGAGTTCGGTGGTAATTATTTAGATGGCAACAATGATTTGGGCGGGTATAGAACTTTGCGAGAAAGTTATATGCGCTTTCTTGGACGTGATCATACGCGAGAAATGCGTTCCTATCATCATTCTATATCAAATGCTCGTGTTGCTGAATACTGGCGTAGGATAGGAGCTGCTGGTTTCTCTCCATTTTGTATCTTGGGCAGTTGGGAAGATGGAAATCATTGGTACCTTGGAGCAATGAAAAAGCCAGGCCTAAAACCTGTATGGGATGCTATGACCGCATCATGGTCTCCACTTTCACTGAGCTTAGATATTTGGGATCGTAGCTTTGTGCCTGAACAAAAAGTGAAAATACCTTTATATATTTTTAATGATTTGAATGAAGAATCGCCTGCGGAGATTTTAGTGTGGATTGAAAAGAACAATGCTACCTTCTCTAAATCGTCTGTTAAAGCAACACTTGTACCTCATTCAAAAATAATAAAAGAGGTTAGCTTAAAAATGCCTGCAGAACCAGGTGAATATATTATTAAAGCTGAATTAGCAAATGTTCCTGCTTCAGTTAAGAATCCTATAGTTTCAAAATGGGATGTAAAAGTAGTTAAGGCAAATATCCCCGCATCATTAGTTGGTAAAAAAATTGGTATTGCTGCTGATGAATTAGAGCTTCAAAAATTTGCTGCCAGTCTGTTATTGCCTGTTACTAGTCCTGAGGATCCTTCGGCTTCTGTTATTATGATGTCACGTAAGTCATACGAAAAGCTACAATCAGGTGACGCATCTTTATCTGATAAGTTGTCTTTGGCTATTGATAATGGAAAGCATATACTAATTCTTGATGTAGGCGATCGTAATTTAGGTCAGGGGTATCCTGTTGCAACTGGGGAGCTTGGTCCATTACAAGGGGTTGTAAAGCTTGAAAATGGCTTAACTACAAATCTTGATCTATTTAAAGGTCTCAGCCTATCATTTACTCAAGTTGCAGAACCTGAAAGTCATATACATAAATCGCAAAATGATAGCAGCTTGTGGGTTGGATTGAAACACGATCAATCATGGCTGTGGAATGGTTATCGGGGAGGTCTTATTGTTCCTGCTTCCGAAATGTTAATTTCTGGATTAAGTCAAGACGCTTTTATTTCATACTGGAAAGAAAAAGGGGCTGATGTTAATCTAATTAAGTCAAATGCCTATTTCGTGTATTCCTTGCAAAATATTTTTACATTTAGCTCTAATTTAGATGATAAGACTGCTGAAAGTAGTTTGAGAGACAAGGCGAAATTTTTAGCCGATGATGCTCCTGCCTTAGCGAATACTATTAATCGTTTTGCTCCAATTAAAGTAATTGATCTTGCTGCTGAGTATAAAAAATGTGTTACGGGACAAGCAAAGCAATTGATTCCACTTGTAAATGCAGGTAAAAACCTAACACGTATACCAGTAATTATGGTTGACTTTGGACCCGATAAAGGAAAACTTATTGTATCGCAACTCCTAACTGCAGGTCGCATGGCCACAGGTTTTGGTAGTGAGGGGTTGTATGGTATTCGCTACGATGAATCAACAAGACAATTTGTGTTAAATATGTTGAATAAATTAATTAGTAATAAGTAACTCATCACTCCGCAGTGGCGGATCACTATCTATGGTAAAATGGGGAATAATAGGTTGCGGTGATGTCTGCGAAGTAAAGAGTGGTCCTGCTTTTTATAAATGTGAGGGATCCGCTTTAACCGCTGTAATGCGAAGGAATGCATCTTTAGCAGCAGATTTTGCTAGTCGTCATCATGTGCCTTTGTGGTTTGATAATGTGGAAGCACTTATTCAATGCCCAGAGGTAAATGCCATTTATATTGCAACGCCACCATCATCACATAAAGAATATACTATTGCTGCACTTAAAGCGGGTAAACCAGTATATGTTGAGAAACCAATGGCAATGAATGCTGATGAGTGCCGAGAGATGAAATCCGCTTCAGAGAAATTGCATATACCTCTTTTTGTAGCCTATTATCGAAGAGCGCTTGAAGAGTTTATCTTCATAAAAGATTTAATTACAAATAATTCAATTGGAGAGGTGCGTATGGTAAATCTTCATTTGTACACTCCACCTCGAACGAATGATTTAAATAACAAATCGCTTCCATGGCGCGTAATGCCTGAATTTGGTGGTGCTGGTTATTTTTTTGATATGGCATCGCATCAAATAGATTTATTAGTTTACTTTTTAGGAAAAGCTATTAATGTTAAAGCAATAGCTCTGAATCAAGCTAAATTATACCCGGCTGAAGACACTTTGTCTGCATCAATTTTATTTGAATGTGGCGTTTTAGCTACAACTTCATGGTTCTTTACTGCTTATGAATTGTTTAAGCGCGATCATGTTGAGATTATTGGTACAAAAGGAAGTATTCAATTCTCCATTTTTGATAATGCACCCATAGAATTAAAAAATAATATGGGCTCTAAAATATTCAATTTTACTAGACCAGTAAATATTCAGCAACCTATGATACAGAGTGTTGTGGATTGTTTAAATGGAAACGGTAAAAGCTTCTCTAATAGTGATGAAGCACTACATGTAAATGAAATTATGAGTCAGGTGGTACATGACTATTATCTATAGAAATTTAATATACAATAAATTATATAAAATCGTAATTATGTTTTCTATTAAAAATAGTGGTCTTAGGTTACGAATGCAGCTGAATGTGTTGGGTTCTGTAATGATTGTTCTTAGTATCATTATTCTTATTATTGTAATTCAATCGAGGCGTGTGTCTAACGAAACATCAGTTCAATTGGCTAGTGTTAACGCTAAAGTAGCAGCAAGCAGTATTGATAGGTACATTCAAAATGCAGTGAATGTAGCGCGCAATATGGTATCTACTTCAATTTCTCTGCGCTCTTCAGGAAATACGAATCGACAAGATTATGTTGATTTAATTCGAAATACGCTTGCTAAAAATGAGCATTTATTATGTGCCTATGCTATGTGGGAAGCGAATGCATTGGATGGCAATGATGCTAAATATATTGGAGATACCATTTATGATAGTAATGGACGGTTTAGTGTCTCTTTTTTTCGCGATAACGGAATTATTAAATGTGAGCAAAGTACGCCAGAGCAATATGAAGAAGACTATTATACAGGATCATTTAATTCAGGGAAAGAAGTAATTATTGAGCCCTATTATTATGCGTATAGCGATGATTCTCCTGAAATTTTTGAGATTACAATTACTGTACCCATTATTGTTGATGGCAAAATACTAGGGGTTGTTGGTGTTGATCTCGCTCTCGAAGAACTTGACAAACTAAATTCTTCTATAAAATTACTAGGTAGTGGTTATGGAATGATTGTTTCTAACCAAGGTATCATTGTAGCGCATCCCAATAAAGATTTAATTGGGAAATCAATCGCAGCAATTTTCACAAATGATTCGAGCAGCGTTCTAAATAATGTCCTCAATGGAAAATCGTTTTCAAATACATCGTATTCAGGAGTTACAAAATCAGATGTATTCAATTATTTTATTCCGGTTACAGTTAATGAATCGTCTCCACCATGGTTTGTATGTGCCGTTATACCTGTTTATGAATCAACTCAACAAGCATCACAAATTATGTGGTTGGCAATAATAGTTAGTCTTTTAGGCTTAGCAGTTTTGTGGCTTATTATTTCAATTCAAGTGAATAAATTTGTTATACCCATTGAGGAAAGTCTAAAGACCGCTGAAGAGGTGGCCGAGGGAGATTTGAGTGGTATGTTACATGAAAATAGGTCAGACGAAATCGGAAGACTTATGCATGCTTTAAACAAAATGCGTGATAATTTACGTTTGATGGCTGAGAGTTTAAAGGGTTCGGCTACTACTATTTTAAATGCTGGTGAACAATTAAATTCAGCGGCACAACATTTCTCATCGGGGGCAAATGAACAAGCTGCTTCACTTGAAGAGATATCATCTTCAATGCAAGAAATGACTTCAAATATTATTCATAATACAGAGAATGCAAAACAAACGGAAAAGATTTCAGAAGTATCAGCAGATACAATTATTGAGTTAAATAAAGCTACAGAGCAGAGTTTGAACTCAGTGATTTCTATTGCATCAAAAATAAAAATTATTAACGATATTTCATTTCAAACAAATATACTGGCTTTAAACGCTGCAGTAGAAGCAGCTAGAGCAGGAGAACATGGTAGAGGTTTTGCTGTAGTGGCAGCTGAGGTTCGTAAGTTAGCCGAGCGTAGTAAAATAGCTTCTTTTGATATTGTGTCATTTACAGA
Organism: Bacteroidales bacterium; assembly: GCA_038248505.1. Classification (GTDB taxonomy): domain Bacteria; phylum Bacteroidota; class Bacteroidia; order Bacteroidales; family JBBRXJ01; genus JBBRXJ01. Next base: position 18,892 of record JBBRXJ010000022.1, on the reverse strand, counting down.
TAGTACTAAATTAGATACTGAGAAAGCAGGTAATCTAATGAATAATATGGTTCCTCAAGTACAGGAGACCTCAAGATTGGTTCGTGAAATTGCCGAATCAAGTATAGAGCAAGGAGCGGGAGCCGAACAGATAAACAAAGCTATTCAGCAGTTAAATGCAGTGACTCAAAATAACGCATCAAATGCAGAAGAACTTGCCAAGAATAGCGATAAATTAGTTGAAGCAGCAAATAATCTCATAGAAATTGTTTCTAAATTCAAATTGTAATTTTACGGAAATAAATAATAGCAATACTTTTAAGCATATTTCTTTACCTTACTTAGTATCTATGTTTATCATTTCTGAAAGTATTCCTTTCCATTCTTTGGTGGCTATTTTATCAGGGAAACATTTTTCTAGTACTTCTAGCATAGCCGAAACGGCTGTTGATGCTCCAGGAGATGCTCCTAGAAGCGCTGCTAAACTTCTATCAGATGTGTGTATAATTTCCGTACCTAGTTTTAGCTCACCACCTTTTTCTTTGTCTTTCTTCATTATTTGAACCCGTTGCCCTGCTTTATATAATGTCCAATCCTCTTGTTTCGCATTCGGGTAATATTGTTTTAATGTTTCAATCATGGCTTTGCGGCTTTGCAATACTTGATTTACTAAATAGGAAATTAAACTAAAATTATGCCATCCTGCCATGAGCATTGGCCAAATATTATGCACTCTAAATGATAATGGCCAATCCCAATTTGAACCGCTCTTTAAATATTTTGGCGACATTCCAGCATACGGACCAAATATTAAATATCGTTTCCCATTTATTATTCTGCTATCTAAATGAGGAACAGACATGGGTGGTTCATTGTCTAGGGCTTTCCCGTATACTTTTGCTCTATGTTGCTCTGTTATTTTTTCATCTTTGCATTTTAGAAAGAGTCCACTAACAGGAAAACCACCATAACCACGAGCTTCTTTAACCCTTGATTTTTGTAGCAATGTAAGCGCATGACCGCCTGCTCCAATAAATACGAATTTGCTATATTCAATAAATAATTCACCTGTTTCCAAATCTTTAATTTTTATTCTCCAAGGCCCATCTGCTATTTTTTTCAAGCCAAAAACTTTCTTTTTATAGCCTATATTTACTGTAGTATCTTTAACCAAAAAATCAAGTATTCCATTAGTTATAGCACCAAAATTAACATCTGTTCCCTTATCTATCTTGGTAGCCGCAACTCTTTCCTCACAACTTCTATTTTGCATCATGAGCGGAATCCATTCTGCAATCGTTGCATTATCTTCAGAAAATTGCATTTCAGAAAATAATGGATGCATAACAAGCGCTTCATATCTTTTCTTCAAATAATCTATATCCGTTTGTCCGGATACAAAGGTTATATGAGGCACTTGATTTAAGTAGTTTGCTTCTTTTGGCAGTATTTTATTGGCAGTTAAATAGGTCCAAAAATGCTTTGATATTTCAAACTTTTTGGCAATATCAATAGCTTTTTCAATACTAATACTACCATCCTTTTTTTGAGGGGTATAATTTAGTTCACAAAAAGCCGAGTGCCCTGTACCTGCGTTATTCCATGCATTTGAGCTTTCTCTTGCAGCACTTTCTAATTGTTCGTAAACCGAAATTTTCGATTCTGGCATTAATTTTTTTATTAATATCGCAAGGGTTGCTGACATGATACCAGCGCCAATGAGGCATATATCACTATGTTTTTCAATTACTTTATAGTTCATCTTTAATGCTTTTTCCTTCTTTAAAAGTATAAATACAAAAGGGCATACTACTATATTTTTTGCTGATAAAAAGCAGGTATGGGTATTTATCATTAATTCTATAGTTAATATTCAATAATTCAGTGTGTTGGCGTAAATTTTAAACAAAAAGCTTTAGAATATTTGCAAATAGCGACAAAATGCAATGTATTTACAAAAAATGTCGTATATAAAATCAAAAAAACTCAAAACATACCAATATGCTACTGATATAGAGTTAAATATACTTAACGAACCCGATGGTTGGCTTAGTTATTTAAATAGTAATCCTACAATGGTTTTCTCGGGTAATTTAAATCGCAGTATAATTGATATCTCTCGCAAAGGAGTTGCGTATAGTCAGGCGCGTTATGTTTTTAAAACACTCGGCCTCGATGTTAAACAAATGAGTGATATCATTGGTATTACTGATAGTACTTTTCAACGTAACTTAAAAGATAAAAAAACACTTAATATTAATCAAAGCGAAAAGGTTCTTGAGGCAGGGGTTTTATTACATCGTGGCTTAGCCATATATGGCTTAAAAGAAGCTTTTATTAAATGGTTACATACTGAAACGCTCGTTTTTAATGGGATGCCAATTCAATACATTGATACCAACATAGGTATAAACCTTATAGTTGATGAGTTAAACCGAATTGAATTCGGCATTTATTAATATGATTGTATTTCGAACTTGTCATAAGAAGTTTATTCACCAATTAGATGGTAGAGGTGGTTTGATTGTTGAAGGTAGATGGCATACCAAAGGTCATGAGACAATAAACACAAGTATATCAATGGCATTAAGTCTTTTGGAGGTATTTAAATTACATAACTTAGATATTATACCTGCAAATTTTTGTGGTGTTGAGTTACATTTTCCTGATATCGAAATAGAAACCTTCCCCTCAGCTTCATTGCCCAAAAGATGGAATAATCCTTTGGCATACATGAATACGTTGCAAAAATATGGAGATGAATGGTTATTGCAAAAGCGAGCACTTGTATTAAAGGTTCCCTCAGCAAGCGATTCAAATTATCTAATCAATCCAAATCATCCCAAATTTGATGCTGTGAGCATTATTCGCTCGTATGAATTGATTGTTGAGAATGGTTATTTGGTGATGCCTATCGTTATATAAATAGTCTCTTTTGACAAGCATTTATAAAACTTAAAGATTCCCAATAAAAACCCAATCGCCGTACACATTTTTTAAAGTGTGATTTGGGATATCAATAATTGAAATTAAACTCTCTGGATAATGAAAGAAATTCAGATGATAGTCAAGCGTATAATAATAATACCGCTGCCTTGGTACTACAATCATTATCTGCTTACGTGCAATTCGTTTTAATTCATTTATGGCTGTTTTAATGTCGGGTATATGCTCTAATGTATGATGACAAGTGACCATATCAAAGCTTTTGTCTGCAAACGGGAGTGCCTCAATTTTGCCTTTATGAAATTTAGCTGTGCTATAAGTCAATCGGTTAAATATATCGCACCCATTTAACGCATACTTTTTTTCATCTAACTTGCCAAGCCAGTAACCATTTCCACATCCTATATCCATAATACTTTTAACATCAGTATGAATATTTTTTAGCATATGATTAATACTGCCGGAGTTTAGGTCGGTCGTACGGTCTTTGGCAAAGGTTTTCATGCTACTATAAACTCTTTCAAAGTCCTCGTCGTTCATATTCGGAGCAAGAGATTTGAAACGCATAGCGGTATCAAGATTGGTCCATTTAAACCAAATGCCAAAAATGGGATACATGAAAAATTTATTATCGCGTATAACTGATGGAATCCATTCATCCATAAGATAACGTATCGTATGTGTGAGGTTACGGTTCATTTTTTCTTTGTTTTTGAACAAAATTAGATAAATAATCTTATTAAATACCATCGTACGTATGATTTTAGAATTGATTCTGCATAATGATACACCAAAGACAAATTTCATTATAAAACACCAAAGTAGGTGGCTCAGGTGTCACTTTGAGTTTTTCGCCGAGGCGAAGATGCCACTGTTTTGTAAAGCCTTTATTTCAGGGTGGCTCAGCGTCCTATTTTCATTGATCTATAAGAGATATACTTTCATTATAAACCAGTAAATATCTAAGTGGTGTACAATTGTGCAGAATCATTTTTAGAATATACTCCTGTAATTTATATTTGCTTTTTTAAAAGAATATATTTTAAAATTTACCAAAAAAAAGAAGTGTATTTAATGCAAAAAGGTCATATATAGCCAATTTGACTTAATATGAGCTATGCTTTTATGCGCCTTTGAAACAAAATCTAAATGCTTTTCTGAATTCTATCAATCTTTTTTTGTATTTCAATACACTTTTCATATTCTTCTGATTGAATACAATGAATCATTTGTAAATTCAAATCTTCAAGCGTTTCATTTGGCATTAAATCTTTGCGTGCTGTTTTAATTTTTTTCACTAAGTTTTGTAATTTTGTTTCTTTCTTAATGCTAACACTTCCATCTGTATTATTTTGTATGACCTCAATGTTTGAAGCCGTTTGCAATAGTTTGTTTACTGTTGGAGCGATTTCTATTTCAGTATAATTTTTACAAAAACCAATAACATATTATGCAACTCAAGTAGTTTATTATTTTCTTTTGTTACGGTAAAATTATGATGATATAGCTCATTAATTGCATTCTGTTTATTACTGTTTGTTAATATGGAATTGCGTATTTGTTCAGCTTCATCATTGTTATCTTTAATTAAATAGGCGTTATTTCTAACTATGCTTTGCATCAAGCTGAATAGCTCTTGTACCGATAATTCGTTTATCTTTTTCATATCGTTAACTTTAATACAAAGATATAATCGTATTCATATTGAAACAATAGTACTTTTTTCCAAAAAAATGATAATTTTCCGAAAAGAAGTATAGGGTAAATCCCTCAACAATGCTATAAAGCATGATAATTATCATGCTTAGAGGTGTCGTGCTATTTAAGTCTTATAAAAGTATATTATTGCATACAACATCTTCAATACGTTTTTTTTAAACAAAAAAAAGCCCGCTGGCATAACACCAACGGGCTTTTATTTTAGATATGATGATTATACCAAACCTTGGTCAATCATTGAATCGGCTACTTTAACAAATCCGCCAATGTTGGCTCCATCAACATAATTAATAAATCCATCATTTTTCTTACCGTATTTCTCACATGTTTGGTGAATGCTTATCATAATCTGATGTAATTTCTGATCAACCTCTTCACGTGTCCAGTTTAAACGCATTGAGTTTTGTGACATCTCTAGTCCTGATGTTGCAACACCACCAGCATTTGCAGCTTTACCAGGGCCATAAAGAATTTTGTTCTTTAAATATACTTCAACAGCTTCAGGTGTTGAGGGCATGTTAGCACCTTCAGAAATACACATACAGCCATTGGCTACTAATGCCTTTGCATCGGTTTCATTCACTTCATTTTGTGTAGCACAAGGCAATGCAATATCACATTTAACACCCCATGGCTTTTTGCCTTCTACAAATTCACATCCGAATTTATCTGCATAGTCTTTTATACGTCCTCTTTTTACATTCTTTAATTCAAGAATAAATTTAAGTTTTTCGGAATCAATTCCTTTAGCATCATAAATATATCCGCTTGAATCTGAAAGTGTAACTACCTTAGCGCCAAGCTGATTGCATTTTTCAACTGCATATTGAGCTACGTTTCCTGATCCTGAGATTACTACAATTTTATCTTTGAAACTCTGTTTGCGAGTCTTCATCATTTCATCAGCAAAATAAACACAACCGTAACCTGTTGCTTCGGGTCTAATTAATGAACCACACCAATTTAAGCCTTTACCAGTTAATACGCCTGTAAATTCGTTACGCAATCTTTTATATTGACCAAACATATAACCAATTTCACGTCCCCCAACACCAATATCTCCAGCAGGTACATCGGTATCTGGACCAATATGACGCTGCAATTCGGTCATAAAGCTTTGGCAGAATTTCATCACCTCATTATCACTCTTTCCTTTCGGATCGAAGTCCGAACCGCCTTTACCACCGCCCATAGGTAAAGTAGTTAGGCTGTTCTTAAATACTTGCTCAAATGCTAAAAACTTTAAAACGCCAAGATTAACCGTTGGATGGAAACGTAAACCTCCTTTATATGGTCCAATTGCACTATTCATTTCAATACGGAAACCTCGGTTTACCTGTATTTCCCCTTTATCATCTAACCAAGGAATGCGAAACATAATTACGCGCTCTGGCTCAACAATTCGGTCAAGAATTTTTGCACTCGAATACTTGGGATTAGCCTCAATAAAAGGCATTAGCGATTCCACCACTTCCTTTACGGCTTGATGAAACTCTGTTTCACTGGGATTTTTGGCAATAACTTTTGCCATAAAATCATTGATTTTTACATCTAGCATTTTTTTTATAATTATTGGTTTAATGTTGTGATTTAATTAACCAATGTTATATAAAAGATGCTTTGTGATATTGATATAACAGCAGATTTAAGGATATTTTGATAATAATTAAGTGTTTCTCGGAAAAATTTTAAGCGAATTGCTTAAGTGTGTAATTAATTGATATAATGTACAATACTAAACAGCATTCGGCAAATCGTTGAGGATAAGAAAATAATGAGATATAAACCGTTGAATGAGCAAACTCAAAATTCAAACCTCTTGCATGCATTTAATAAATTTCCTCAAATAAATCAATGTTTTGCTATAAGCTCAATTGCTTTAGCAGGCATTCCTAAATTAGTATAGGTTAATGCAAGGTTTGAACGAATTTCAACATCATTGGGATATAATATATATGCCTTTTCAAATAGTTCTTTTGCCTTCAAAATATCCTTGTTAATACCATAGGCTAAGCCAAGTGATTTTAGTGTTTCTATGCTTTTCGGATTGGCGGCTAATGCTTTTTCCAGATAGAATATCCCTTTTGGCAAATCTCCTTTTTCTTTGGCATATAGAAAGCCTAAAGCATAATTAGGGTCATACTTTGATGGGTTATATGATTGAAATTGAGAATAGACTTGAATCTTTTTATCAACGGAGAAATTTGCAGTTAATACTGGTAAATTACGATATAAATCAATAAAATTAGGGCTTACACGAGCAATTCTTAAATAATAATAAATAGCGCTATCAGCATCTTGTCGTAATATGTAATGCACATTAGCCAATAAAACCAGTGCATTTACATAATCTGGATGCAACTGAACCGATTTATCAAGATGTTTTTTTGATAATAAAAGAAATTTATTTCGCTCTTCAATAGGCTTCCCTTCGCCCATGTGATAATACATTTCACCTAGCCCAGAATTACTTTTAATACTATTTACAGATGTTTTTACATCGGTTTCAAATAATGTTAAGCTATCTTTCCATGCAAAATTACGCGTAAATGTTTTGGCCGAAAATCCAATGAGTATTGCTGTTACAACGCTCATTGCAATATAGCTTTGCAACTTAGTATTATGAATAAATTTGGGAAGGTGTATGTAGAGAAAATAGCTCACCGTCAATGCAAATCCAATCGTTGAAATATATAGAAATCGCTCTCCCATAAAGGCTCCAATTGGAAAAAATATATTTGAAACAATGGATAAAGGGATCAGAAAAACCCAAATTGCAAATCCATAGAACTGCTTTTTAATCACGGCCAATAAACCATATATGCCAATTGCTAAATACATTAGCAAGGGAATGATAGCTCGTAAATCGCTTGGCTCAATGATAGGAATGTGTTTTGGATAGTAGTCAAAAGTAAGCGGGTGGGGGAATATCAACAATTTTAGATATAAACCGAGTGTATAAAAAATAGTTGCATATTTTTCGGTAAAGCTTGTACCTAGAAATGGATTATTCATCAACTCATTTCCTGCATTTGATCCTCCCGAGCCAATTACAGACTGACGTATTATCATAAAAAAAAGAAATACAACCCACATGGGGATGCTAGAATAAAATATTTTTTTTATGTTTTGCTTTCTAAAATAGTAGAGTGCTAATGGAATAATAAATAAGAACGCCGCTGCATTTTCCTTTGATAGTAAAGCAAGAAAGAAGGATATACAAGCGAAAACGAGATGTTTTATTTTTCCGTAATCGGTATATTGAAATACAAAATACATACTAAACATGGCGCCTAACAATGTTAGTATTTCATCGCGACCTTTAATATTTGCAATAACTTCGGTATGTAATGGATGGGCTGCAAATAGCATGGTGCTTATAAACGCAATACCCATAAAAGGTTTATCGTGTTCGGGAAGTACATCTTTTAGAACACGTCTTAGAATTATATATAGCAAAACACAAGTTAATACGTACAGAAGAATATTTACGAAATGACTGACATAGGGATTCTCACCAAAAAATTCATATTCAATAGCCAGACTAACAACCGAAAATGGTCTATATCGGCCACCTACAACCATCTGATGATCACCGCCATATTTGGCATAAACCCCTGCATACATATCGGTGCTCAGAATTTTCCCAATACCCTCAAAGCCTTTTTTAGTATATTCATTTTCAAGCACCACATACGAATCATCCAAAGCATATTTGTGAGGAATGGTATTAACATAAAGAAGAAATGCAAATGCAGCGATGAAATAGAGAATGTTACGGTCAATCTTTATTTCATTGGCTTTTACTATTTTCGTAATAATGGGCTGTTTCTTTTGGTTTTGTGGCTTCATAAATTCTAATTTTCGACCCTAAAATACAAAAAAACGAATCAATATCTCATTAAAATGTTTTGTCTTTAACAGAGAGTTACTTGTGCTCATGCGATCATTGCATTTTTTTCTATATTTACATCCATATATAAAAATCAGATGACCAAATATTCATTAGATCGTAGCAAAATTAAAGTCTTACTCTTAGAAGGGATACATGACAATGCTGCCAATTTGTTTAAAGAATTAGGCTATTCAAATATTGAAAACTTAAAAGTAGCGCTTGATGAAGATGAATTGATTGAAAAAATCAAAGATGTTCATATCATTGGTATTCGTTCACGTACAGAGTTAACAGCAAAAGTTCTAGCGCATGCTCAGAAGTTAATCACTATTGGTTGTTTTAGTATTGGCACCAATCAGGTCGATAAGAAAACAGCTAAAATGATGGGTATCCCTGTTTTTAATGCCCCATTTAGTAATACCCGTTCCGTTGCTGAATTAGTAATTGCGGAGTGTATAATGCTAATGCGTGGAGTGCCTGCTAAAAATGCAATGGCTCACCGGGGACAATGGGATAAGAGTGCTAAAAATTCATATGAAGTACGAGCTAAAAATATTGGTATTGTTGGATATGGTCACATTGGAACTCAAGTATCTATTCTTGCTGAAGCCTTGGGTATGAATGTGTATTACTATGATGTTCTTAAGATGCTTTCTATAGGAAATGCCCGTTCTTGCTCAAATTTAAGTGAATTACTCTCAGCATCTGATATTGTTACATTACATGTCCCATCAACCGAGCTAACTCGCAATATGATTAGCGAAAAACAAATTGCTCAAATGAAAAAAGGCTCCTACCTTATTAATGCTTCGCGTGGTGATGTTGTTGATTATAAAGCCTTGTCGAATGCTATGGAGAGTGGCCATATTGTTGGCGCGGCAGCCGATGTTTTTCCTATAGAACCAGCATCTGCTGATGAGCCATTTGTAACCGATCTGCAAAAATTTGATAACGTAATTCTTACACCACATATAGGAGGCTCAACACTTGAAGCCCAAGCAAATATTGGTCTTGAAGTTGCTGAGAAAATGATAAAATACAGCGATAATGGATCAACACTGGGTGCCGTGAATTTCGTACAAGTTGATCTTCAGCCTAATGAAGGAAAACAACGCTTCTTACATATTCATAAGAATCAGCCTGGCGTATTACGGGAGGTTAACAATCTTTTCTCATCTAAAGGAATTAATATTGCCTCTGAATTTCTTCAAACCGACCCCGAAATTGGCTACGTTATTATTGATACTGAAAGTGATTTGGATAGTAATATTCTTAGCGAATTGAAAGCTTTGCCACATACTATTAAAGCAAGAATTTTGTATTAGTTTTTCGTTTTAATAAGAGTAAATCGAAGATTTCATAGAATCTTTTTCAGGTTGATTTGACTTTATTTGCCAATTCATAGTTTATAATTGCTAACAGATTATAAATGGGATTTTTTTGATTAGTTGATAAAAATCACCTGTAATCTAAAAGCTTGCTTATCTGCATTATAAGCGATTATTCAAAAATGTACTTTGCCGATTTATTATGCAATACGCTGCGATTTATTATATTTGTAAAGAGAAATTTAATACAATGGATGCAAAATTTTCGCAAAGAGTAAGGGATGTGTTGTCTTATAGCAAGGAAGAAGCAATAAGATTGGGAAATCCATATATTGGTACCGAACATATTTTTTTAGGAATTCTGAGGGATGGTGAAGGAATGGCAATAGACATTCTTACTTCGCTTGGCTTGAGCTTAACGATGATTCGTGAAACAATTGAACGTACAATTCGTTCTTCTGAATACCGTAAAATATCAAATGAGGAGAATGTACCATTACTAAAAAATGCGGAGAAAGTTCTTAAAATTGTATATCTAGAGGCTCGTACACTAAAAACTGAAACTATTGACACGGGTCATTTACTACTAGCAATCATGAAAGACGATAATAATGTTGCCACGCAGCTCTTGAAAGAAAACAAAGTTAGTTACGATGTTGTACGTCTTGAGATGGAAAGTCTTACTGGTAAAGAGAATCTGACAATTGAAAATCGTTCAGATATGGATGATGATTCTGAAGAGCCACGAGGACCATTTGGTAATCAAGGCGAGAAAGGTACTTTTCATCAAGAAGGTGCTAAAACTGGGAGTAATACCCCTGTTCTTGATAATTTTGGTGTCGATTTAACCAAGGCTGCTGAAGAAGGACGATTGGATCCGGTGGTAGGTCGCGAAAAAGAAATTGAACGTATTGCTCAAATATTAAGCCGTCGCAAAAAAAATAATCCTATTTTAATTGGTGATCCTGGTGTTGGTAAATCGGCTATTGCTGAGGGTTTAGCCATGCGTATCATTAAAAAACATGTGAGCCGTACGCTTATTGGTAAACGTATTGTTACACTTGACTTAGCATCACTAGTTGCTGGTACAAAATACCGTGGTCAGTTTGAGGAGCGTGTAAAAGCCCTACTAAATGAATTAGCAAAGACTGATGATGTCATTTTATTTATTGACGAAGTACATACCATTGTTGGAGCTGGTGGTGCAACAGGTTCGCTTGATGCCGCAAATATGCTAAAACCCGCTTTGGCTCGTGGTGAGATTCAATGCATTGGCGCTACAACATTAGATGAATACAGGCAATACATTGAAAAAGATGGCGCCTTGGAACGTCGCTTCCAAAAGGTAATCATCAATCCTACTAGTCAAGATGAGACCATTCAGATTTTAAATAATATTAAAGAACGTTATGAAGAACATCATAACGTCGCTTATACTGATGATGCTATCGTTTCATGCGTTAAATTAACATCACGATATATTACTGACCGCCATTTACCTGATAAAGCTATTGATGCGCTAGATGAAGCTGGCTCGCGTGTACATATCGCTAATATTGTTGTCCCAGAACGTATTTTAAAAGTTGAACAGCAGATTGAGGAGACTAAAAAAGAAAAAATACTTGCTGTTAAAAATCAAAACTTTGAAAAAGCTGCAAATTTTAGAGATAAAGAGCGCGAATTCCTCGATTTGCTTGAGTCTGAAAAAACTAAATGGGAACAAGAGTTAAATAGAAATAGAGTTCCGGTTACTGCTGAAGATGTTGCAACGGTTGTTGCAATGATGAGTGGTGTGCCAGTACAACGCATTGCCGAAGCGGAAGGTATTCGTCTAATAAAAATGAAAGATGAATTAAAGGGTACGGTTATTGGTCAGGATGAAGCTATTGACAAGGTTGTGCAAGCTATTCAACGCAATCGTGCAGGACTAAAAGATCCGAATAAACCGATTGGTTCTTTTATTTTCCTTGGCCCTACTGGTGTAGGAAAAACACAATTGGCAAAGGTTTTAGCAAAGTACTTATTTGAAAGTTACGATAATCTAATTCGTATTGATATGAGTGAGTATATGGAGAAATTCTCCGTATCTCGTTTAGTTGGTGCGCCTCCAGGTTATGTTGGTTACGAAGAAGGTGGTCAGCTTACTGAAAAAGTGCGCCACAAACCTTATTCGGTTGTTCTTTTAGATGAGATGGAAAAAGCCCATCCGGATGTATATAATATCCTCTTACAAGTATTAGATGAAGGGCATTTAACGGATAGCCTTGGACGTAAAGTTGATTTTAGAAACACCATCATTATAATGACCTCTAATATTGGTACGCGTCAACTTTCTGATTTTGGTACGGGCGTTGGCTTTAGCACTCACCATCGCGTTTCTCAAGCTAATGAATTGGCTAAAGATGTTATTCAAAAAGCACTTAAGAAAAGCTTTGCGCCTGAGTTCCTAAATCGTGTTGATGATGTAATTCTCTTTAATACATTATCAAAAGAAAATATTGTTAATATTATTGATATAGAATTAAATGGACTATACAGTCGTATCGAATCTTTAGGCTACAAAATTGTAATTTCGCCAAAAGCAAAAGAATTTATGGCTGATAAAGGTTATGATACTGCCTTTGGTGCGCGTCCATTAAAACGGGTTATTCAGAAATACATTGAAGAACCATTAGCTGAAATTATCATTAAAGGAGAGGCTAAAGCTGGTAATACTATTAATGTAGAGTATGATGAAGAGAAAAAAGATACTACAATCAGCGTTGTATGATTAATAAATGAGATTTAATCGAATACATATAAAAGGATGCCCAGATGGCATCCTTTTTTGTTTAACATTTATCTATGCAGGTAGGGTAGAATTTTTTTTATTGTAAATAAACTATCAGAAAATACTATTTCAAAGACGTAAATTCTCCCATTGCCATTTTAGCTGTGTTTTATTCATTCTAATAAAAGCATTTTGCGCAACAATTATTTGTATAAACAAGCCTATGTTAAGGTCTTAAAATCAATTAAGATTACAATTGTTACAAATGTAAACAGATAAAATAAACAGTAGTAAATTTAGCAGTTGTATGTATTATTTACATTTGTAACTATGTATTTCGACATAATGACAGCTCGAAAACAAAAGAAGTTTTACATGTTTTATATATCACATATCTAGTTAATTAAACAATTATATTTAAGCCTTACTTTAAGCTTAAATGCCTATTTAAGCATTTAAAGGCTGTTTTTAAGTGTAAATATGCTTTTATAATACATTAAACCAGATATATAGATACATTTAACGAAACTTGGAATATGAAATACAATACTTAATATAATGATATATAGCATTATATAAAACATTTGATTTTTTACAGCTTAATTATACTTTTAAAGCACAAATCTCGTCATTACTGCTTAATTTAAGCTTTGTGTAATGAAATACCACATATAACAGGTTTTAGCGACTTCTCTCGTTAAAAAAAGCCCTAATTTGTACATTACATATCCATATTGACATTCTAGTAAGAGTATTTTTTTTTATAAGCTTGTTTATTATGACAAAACAAATTCAAGACCTATTTAAAGATACTTTATAATTTAATGCTAAAGTAAATGATTATTTACATTTGTTAATTAGTTAAATATACAAATGTAATTCATTAGGCGGACGTTGTTGATTACATGTGTAAATCTTTTTGCCCATTTAACACAGCTATTTTAGACTAATTAGTAATTTTGTAAAAGCAATCATTTAATTATGTAATTAATATTTACATCAAATGCGTGAAAGAATTTTACAATTGTTAGAGGAACAGAGGCTGGCTTCATCGGCTTTTGCAGAGAAAATTGGAGTACAGGCATCCTCTATTTCACATCTTTTATCGGGACGAAATAATCCTAGTTTTGAATTTATACAAAAAGTTCTTACCGCCTACCCTGATATAAATGCTGATTGGCTCATTATGGGAAAAGGTTCGATGCATGTAAATCACACTAAAGAAATAAGTGATTATGTTGTTGAGAGTAAAGATGAAATACCTGAAAACAAAGATTTATTTACGTTAAAAGCACCTACAGCAAATAGTAAATCTGATAAACCATCTATTAATAGCGCTATAAACCCAAATAAATCAATATTTAAAGTTATTACACTGTATATGGATGGTACTTTTGATGAATATATAAGATAATCTTCATTCCTTTTTATTCGGTTGATTCATATATAATTTCCTTTTATATATTTTGAATATCAGCTTTAAACCTCTATTTTTACATGAAATATTGATATGATGCGACGATAGTCTTATCTATCTTAATAAAACAAAACATGTATAAAAGATTTATTCGTCCTATACTTTTCTTGCTATCTCCTGAAACGGTTCATCATTTATTGATTTGGAAACTACGTTTTCTCTTTGCTATACCTGGTGTACAATGGCTTGTTTCTTTTGCTTTTTCAAAAAATAACCCGCGTCTTGAACGTGAATTTTGTGGTATTCGCTTTAAAAATCCTGTTGGTCTTGCTGCTGGTTTTGATAAGAATGCGGATATATATAATGAATTTTCGGCTTTTGGATTTTCATTCATTGAAGTAGGTACAGTTACACCTCAAGCACAATTAGGCAATCCAAAGCCTCGATTGTTTCGTTTAGTGAAAGATAAAGCTTTAATAAATAGGATGGGATTTAACAATAAAGGTGCTGAGAATGCGGCTCGTAATTTAAATAAACACCACAAAATTGTTATTGGTGGCAATATTGGCAAAAATACCTCAACACCTAATGATTTGGCAAATGATGATTATGAGTTTTGTTTTCGGAGTTTGTATGAGCATGTTGACTATTTTGTGGTGAATGTAAGTTGTCCGAATATAAAGGATTTGAATAAACTTCAAGATAAAGATAAACTAATTGAATTACTTGGTAGACTCCTTAAAATTCGAGATGCACAAGATACACACAAACCTGTTTTGTTAAAAATTGCACCTGACTTGAACACAGCACAACTTGATGAAGTTATTGAAATCATTAATGAAACAGGAACTGATGGTTTGGTAATTACAAATACAACGCGTAGTAGAGAGAATTTAAGTATCTCGCCTGATCAAGTGAAAAGCATTGGTGATGGTGGTCTTTCAGGCAAACCGCTTACATCAAGAAGCACAGAAGTAATTCGTTATATCGCTGAGAAATCAAATAAAAGTATTCCCATTATGGGTGTTGGTGGTATCATGTCAACTGCTGATGCACTCGAGAAACTAGAGGCTGGAGCTACACTTATTCAGATTTATACTGGCTTCATCTATGAAGGTCCATGCTTTGTTAACCGCATTAATAAAGCAATTCTGAAAAAACAGATAAATTAATACAATTCATAAGCTTGCCTTCATTAAATATTAAACTAATCTTTAAATAATTCCTTTATGTCAGTAGTGGAATTGTGACCTTATTGTTAAAAAAAACAAAATGCAATGTGAAATAATAACCATCGGTGATGAAATTCTAATCGGTCAGGTAGTTGACACAAACTCTGCTTGGATGGCTCGTTCACTCAATGAAGTAGGAGTGAAGGTTGCCCGAATTACTTCGGTACAAGATGAAGCAATAGAGATAAAAAATGCACTAGATAATGCATTTAAAAATTACGAACTAGTGCTTATGACTGGCGGTCTAGGTCCAACACGTGATGATATTACCAAAAAAGTATTGTGCGAATATTTCAAAACGGTAATGGTAATTAATGAAGATGTTTTAAGTGATGTGCGGAAATATGTTAGTACGTTTAATGAGCTTAATCGCAAGCAGGCTGAAGTTCCCCAAGCATGTAATGTTATAAGAAATATGCATGGTACCGCTCCAGGTATGTGGTTTGATGATGACAACAAAGTCTTGGTTTCAATGCCTGGCGTGCCTTCTGAAATGGAGATGATGATGAAAGAAAGTGTACTTCCTAAAATTAAACAGCATTTTACGCTTCCCTTTATTATTCATAAAAACATTGTTGTACAAGGTATTGCGGAATCCGAATTGGCCATTAAATTAGATGCTTTTGAAAATGAATTGCCTTTAACAATTAAGTTGGCGTATTTACCATCACCCGGACATATTCGACTACGCCTAAGTTTTTGTGGATCGGAGCAAGAATCTCTCATTAAAATAGCTGATGAATTAAGCAATAAATTAGCTTTATTAGTAAAAGATTATTTTTGTGGAAATGAAGATATTCCTATTGAACAAATTGTGGGTAACATGCTTGCAAGTAAAGGATTGAGTCTCTCTACTGCTGAAAGTTGTACCGGCGGGAATATTGCGCACATGATAACATCAGTTGAAGGTAGCTCTGCTTATTTTAAAGGATCGGTGGTTGCTTATGCAAACGAAGTTAAAATACACATACTTGATGTACCTGAGGCAATTTTATTAAACAATGGTGCTGTGAGCAAGGAGACCGTTGAAATTATGGCTTCAAATGTTCGAAAAAAGTTTAAAAGCGATTACGCCATATCGGTTTCAGGCATAGCAGGGCCTGGAGGTGGTACAGACAAAAAACCAGTGGGTACTGTATGGATTGCTATCGCTTCCCCTGAAAAGACAATATCAACTCATTTTCTGTTTGGAAATAATAGGGAGCGTAATATCATAAGAGCTTCTATAACTGCTCTTAATATGCTGCGAAAAGTTTTAATGGGTATTGATTGATTTTTTGTAACTTGCGTTATTGCATTTTAATTAAATTCAATTTAAAATCAGTATAATGAAAATCGTTTGGCTATTTTCTTTAACCATAATGCTTATTACTTCATGTCGCGGATTCTATGACGACGGGGATAATTATTCAGATAATACCAAATCACGCCGTAACTCCGATGCTTTAAACAACGATTCTGCTTATGATGAATTTCCTTCGTTTAACACTATTACAAATGTAGCGGGTTTATATTCATTTGATTGTATGCCTTGTGTTTGTGATGCAAATGGATTTTGTTCAATGATTGATACTGCTTATATAATTAATGATAGTACGAGTTACGTTAATTTATTTAAGTCATGTACAAGCTATTTTAATTGCGATACCCCATCTATTGTTAATTTTAGCACAAAAACACTTATTGGCAGACAGTTAGCAGGTGGCGTTTGGATTAACACCGCTGAACATAAAGTGTATTATGATGCAATTGATAGTGCTTACAAATTTCATGTGAGAATTGAGTTTGATTCAGGCTGCGCTTACAATATGATGTATGCAGTAAAAACGATATGGGCCACTGTTCCTAAGCTATCAGCAAGTGATACTATTATTTTTGAAAAAAGCTATTACGGGAAAAAGTGTAAATAGAAAAACGAATTAAGTCCACTGAGACTTACAATAAATAAAAACTATGTCATACTCATTTAAAAATTGCGATTGCGAAAAATGTGAGCTGCGAAAAATATTTCTCAGCCCAGATGGGATGGAGGATTTAGAGACGGCCTGTTCGCAAAAAATAGAGAAAAAATATAAAAAAGGAGACACCATTATTGAAGAGGGAAGTGAAATAAGTGAGTTCATTTATCTTAAAGAAGGGTTGGTGAAACTTTACAGAAAAGACAATAGTAGTCATGATCAGATTATAAGCATCTCTAAACCCTATGATTTTGTTAGTCTTTTGAGCGTTTTTTCAGGTCATAAATACAATTATAGCGTTACCGCACTTGAGGCAAGTACAACATGTGTTTTCGCCCTCAATGAAGTGAAAGACTCAGCAGAAGCCAATGGCCGTATAGGTTTAAATCTTATTGAGCGAGTGAGCAAAGCAACCGACCAAATCATTCTTACCAATCTGGAGATTCGTAAACGCCACCTCAAAGGCCGAGTAGCATATATTCTCTTATATTTTACCGATTATTTGTATCATACCGATAATTTTGAACTACCCGTTAGCCGTAAGGAAGTAGCTGAGTGGATAAGTATGACGCCTGAAAATGTTATTCGCACCCTCTCTGAATTCAACAAAGATGGTATTATTAAACTCGATGGCAAAAATGTGGTATTAAACGATAAAAAGCGCTTGGAGAAGATTTCAAATTTGGGTTAGGGCTCTCTTTTCATTTAAAATATTCATTAAATTATTTGCTAGCTAGATTTCAAGTAAGATTGAAGTTTCGAATGAGTTAAATTATAAGGCTTCAATTCCAGGTAATTTTTCAATTGAGTTAGCAGCTATTGTGGATAAACTCATGTAATTGACCACCCACGGATCATTTAAATTTACATCCCAATGCTTTTCATTTCAATCGTAATATTTCTTGTGTCTATTAGCATTATACAAAAAAAGTTTTTATTTAATTCATTTGTTGTTTTAGTCCATTTTTTTCTTAACGAAGCGCCTATCAACTCTATTCTATGTGCTCCGTGTACAATCCGATCTAGGATGGCATCTGCTATTGTTTTCTCTCCTATAGCTTCATGCCAAAGACTCACGGGAAGTTGTGAAGTTACAATTATTGATGCTTTTCCATGTCGGTCTTCAATGATTTCCATTAAAAAAGAACGGCTTTGATTGTCGAGTGGTTGCAATGCAAAATCATCTAGTACAAGTAAATCGCAGCGTTCTAGTAGAATTTGTCAGGCGTTACATTTTTAAATACCTGAACTGGAAAATCAAGTTTTCTACCGCAAGATGATGTGTCAATGTCAGTAAACATTTCAGTTGAAGGGTAATTCGTTATTTCACTCACATAAAATTCCCTTTCATAATATAGTTTTTGCCTTTTTATTTTTATCAAAGATAGAATTCAATCTAAGAGACCGTTGCAAGGCAAAATAGCATAAAAATATATCATATATAATTGTATTTCAGTGTATTGAGTCGTTTTTTTTGTTATATTTGTGTATGAAAAATACACAAAACTTCGGGTTTGCAGATTTGGCAATACAAGGAAGAAAAATCAAAGAAGATTTCTTCAATCGAATCAATTTAATAATCGATTGGAAGGCTATAGAGAAAGTTCTTAGCAAATATTATAAAAAAGGAGAAAGCGTAACAGGTCGT
>JBBRXJ010000021.1:0-40929 GCA_038248505.1 Bacteroidales bacterium | reverse complement strand
GTTTTTAATTCTTACATCTCTAAAGTACTATCTGCATGAAAGTTCATCAGGAAATCGCTGAGAAAAATTTAATATATTCATATCTTCTTTTTCTTGCGAAACTATCTGATTGTTACGTCAAAACGTGTCGGAGGTGTATGATAATGCAGAATCAATATAAATTTTTCATTCAAGGTATTAAAAAAAAGAGATAATACAAAAAGCTTCTTGTCATCGTTTTAAAAATTCTTGCTAGAATATAAAATTCAAATTAAACTAAAATAGAATTACGACAGCAATTCATAAATTTCTATTGCGTATTATGTAGCTTTGATTGTGTATATCATAACACAATTGTTCTTTTCGACTATAAAAATAAGCATTTCAACCGAAGTATAAAAATATTTACCATTCTTTGTTAAAAGTGTATTAAATCAATGACAGATAATTGTATTTTATCTATTTTTGAACTGAACACAATAATCCCAAATTATTCACGTAAATATAGACCTAAAACTCAAATAAAATGAAAAGCAACTACACCACTCATTTAATTGCCTTTATAACATTTGTTATCTTATCATACGCCTATTTCTCACCTGTTTTAGAGGGTAAGAAGCTTGAAATGTCTGACGTTGTGCAATACAAAGGTATGGCGAAAGAAATAAAAGACTATAGAGCGGCCACTGGCAAAGAAGCACTATGGACAAACAATATGTTTAGCGGAATGCCAGCTTTTTTGATATCGGTGGAGCAAACAAACAACTTATTCGATAAAATTTACAACTTTTCAATTAAAGGTGAATTTCCTGCAAATCTTCTTTTAATCAGTCTAATTGGTTTTTATATTGCTTTGCTCATATTTGGTGTTGATGCTTGGTTTGCCTTTGCTGGTGCCATTGCCTTCGCTTTTACTTCCTACTTCTTTATAATTTCTGGTGCTGGTCATGCAACTAAAGCAGCGGCTATTGCGCTAATGGCTCCTGTGGTTGCTGGTATGTATATGACCTATCGTAAGAAATTATTTGCTGGTCTGGCTATTACAGGGTTTTTTCTAGCAATACAAGTGCGCGTAAACCACCCGCAAATCATTTTTTATACTATGTTTATTTTAATATTCTTTGGATTATTTGAATTATACCAAACAATTATTAATCGCAGCTGGACTAGATTTATTAAGGCAACAGGGGGATTACTTATCATTGCATGCTTAGCCATTGCTTCAAGTATCACATCATTATGGTCGGTATATGATTATAGTAAATTCTCAACACGCGGTGGAAGCGAGTTATCAGATAGTACCGGAAATACTACCAGCAGTGGGTTAAGCAAAGACTATATCACCGATTGGAGTTATGGTATTGGTGAAACATTCACCCTTTTAATACCCAGTTTTAAAGGCAGTTCCTCGCATGCCCTTGTTAGCAAAGATTCTAAAAGCTACAAACTCCTATCGCAAAGCTATTCACCACAGCAAGCTGAGCAATATCGAAAAGCAATGCCCATGTATTTTGGAGCACTCCCGTTCACTTCAGGACCAGTGTATCTTGGCGCAAGTGTACTTTTCTTATTCCTCCTAGGCTTGTTCATTGTTCGAGGCCGAATAAAATGGTGGCTTTTATCCATTACACTTTTTAGTATATTTTTAGCATGGGGTAGAAATATGATGTTTCTAACCGATATATTTATTGATTACTTCCCTTATTATAACAAGTTCCGCACAGTAGCAATGATCCTTGTTATTGCAAACTTTGCTGTTCCACTCTTAGCTATAGTATCTTTAAATACAATTATCAGAAAAGAAGTTGACAAAATCAAGTTCATGAAAGCTCTTAAATATAGCTTTATTACATTAGGCGGTCTTAGCCTATTATTTGCCATAATACCTGGTATTGCTGGCGATTTCTCCTCATCGGCTGATGCAAACTATCCACAACAACTTCTCGATGCCATCCTTGCTGATCGAAAAAGTATGCTTCAATCAGATGCTTTACGCTCCTTTATTATGATCGCCATTGCAGCTGGATTATCATGGGCACTATTTAGCAATAAAATAAAGTCTCGCACAGCAGCACTCCTTTTTGCACTACTCTTCTTAATTGACCTATGGCCAGTTGCTAAACGTTTCTTGAACAACGATCAATTTATCACCAAACGTAATTATGAGAATCCATTCACCCCATCACAAGCAGATGAGTATATCTTACAAGATAAAGATCCAAATTTTAGAGTACTAAATGTTACGGTTAACACCTTTAATGATGCCAGTACATCCTATTACCATAAATCAATAGGTGGATATCATGCTGCTAAAATGCGCCGTTATCAAGATTTAATTGAACGCCAAATCAGCAAAAACAACATTTCTGTTTTCAACATGCTTAATACAAAATATTTCATTGTACCTGGCCAGGATAAACAACCTGTTCCACAAAGGAATCCAAGTGCACTTGGAAATGCTTGGTTTGTATATAATTATAAAACCGTAACGGGTGCTGATGCTGAAATTGATGCTTTAACAAACTTTAATCCCGCAGAAGAAGCAATAGTTGAAGAGCATTTCGTAAACTCACTAAAAGGAAAAACATTTACAAAAGATAGTCTTGCGTCAATCGTATTAACTGAATATGCTCCTGGTAAACTCGCATACAACAGCAAATGTACCTCCGAACAATTGGCCGTATTTTCTGAAATCTATTATCAACCCGGTTGGAACGCCTTCATTGATGGTAAAGCCAGCGAGCATATCCGTGTAAATTATGTTTTACGTGCCATGCTAATTCCAGCAGGTGAACATAAAATTGAGTTTAGATTTGAACCACAATCATACTATACTGGAAGAAAAATTGCCCTAGCAAGTTCTTTATTATTACTTATTTTTTGTGCTGGAGTAGCAGCATACGAATACAAGAGTAGTAAATATAAAAAATCTTAATTAAGTATTTCACAATTCTTGTTTTATCACACTAAACAACTCTTAATTCAAAATTGAATTAAGAGTTGTTGTGCTAAAAATCATTTACGACAAAGTAGTTTCCTATTAATATTTTGAGACAACGTTTATCCTATTTTTTTTGCCTCTACATATATAGAAAACGCGGGATGCGTATTGTCAAAATAAACTGTATTCTGTAGAACGGGACACATACTTTGTCCAAATCCCGATAGATAGATATCTTCAAATCCTGCCATCTTCAACATTTTAAAAAGCTTATTTGAATTCCACCAATTAATATGATTTCCAGGGTATGTACTTTGCAAATCTAAATTTATTCGTGCTTTACAATAATCTAATGCATCTTCATATTTTAAAGTTTCAAATATCTTATCAAAATCCTCATCGGTCATTTTAGCAGAGCTATCTACAACATGCAACTGTGAACATTGCGATGCAAAGCTACTTAAGAAGATTTGTTTTAACGATGCACTATTTAAAGGATACTTTAATTTAGCCAGATCCATATTTTTTTGAATACTATAACGATCTAAATCGGTTTTCCAAAACATACGATTATTGTACATTAATGTTCGGTAGTACAAATCAATATTGGGTGTTGTTAGCCGAATAAAACCACCTTTTTTTAATATACGAAATGCTTCGTTAAAAATATTTTGAGATGCTTCGTCGGTTATATGCTCAATGGTATGGCTTGAATATACTGCATTAGCTGTTGCTGAGTCAATAGGAAAGGGTTTACATTCTAGTAAGTTCGCATTGATGTGTACTTCATTTTTCTTGTACCAATCGGATGCATAATCAACATTCGTCCACGCTGGGTGTGTAAATAATCCAGCTCCTACATTATAAAATCTACGATTAACAATATCATCTTCAGAATATAATTCACAATACATCGTCATATCATTTATCGCAACCTTATTCACCGAATAACCGAATTTAAGCAAAAGCTTCTTTAAACTTCGTATCATATTTTTAATTTTTTACAAATATAAAAACTAATGCTATTACTATCCTACAAAAAACCTTGGCAAATAATAATGAAACCTGCTTTTATAATCTGCATAGTAATACACCTCTTAAATTTTAAATGATTTTTATTGAAAACGCTTGGCTGCATGAAAATACGTTGGTTGCGTGTATTTTACTATAATATACTCTAAAAGTTGATGCAGGCTATAACCCTTGAATATCACTCTAAAATCGTAACATCAGTATATCCCTATACTACAAATCTTTCTGGTGGCTCCGAATTATCAAATAACATCCAATAATCAACAATTGGACGATAGCGATTTTTAAGATTAAACAATCCTGCATTATACCGCCGATGAATTACATATAATGGTATATCATGGCCGCCAGAAAGCATACGTAACCTAACTCTTTTTATTGCTAAATCTGGTGAATTGAGCCAAAAACAAATCAGTGTAACATAGTAACCGTTTGCCCTTGCACGATTTATCAATTGAACATTAGATTTTGTCGAAAGAGTTATTTTAAATATACGGAATTTAATCAAAGTATAAAAAACACTATATCTTATTGTATTTCATTATTTTAACAAGTATCTTTAAAATCAATTATTTCCAAATTTGGGGATTCATTGGCACTAACTCATATAAATCGATGATAGTAAGTGCTTTTGGCAGTCGAGACGGAATGCCCCATTTTTATACTGTTTTACTTACCTGCGTTTCTTTCCGTGGCGAAGGCCTCAACCAAGTAAAACGAATAAACGCCAATTATTCCTACTCAAACACAATGAATTTGCTATAACCATTTCATATATCGTATTATATACTAGCCTGTTAACTTGTTTTACGAGATTTACTTATTTATCCTATTTTATCGCCTCTTTTTTAAGGGGTTTTTTTATACCTTTGAGACCTCAATTTTGAAATAATTTCATATAACTAGTTATTAATCAATTTTATACTATTCATTATGTCAGTTAAATATGTTTATACATTCGGTAATAAAAAGGCCGAAGGAAAAGGGGACATGAAAAATCTGCTTGGCGGTAAAGGAGCTAATCTTGCAGAGATGTGCTTATTAGGATTACCAGTACCTGCTGGTTTAACAGTTACAACTGATTGTTGTACTGATTATTATGCAAACAATTGCACATTACCTGCAAGCGTAATGCCAGATGTGTGGGAAGGCATGAAGAAAATTGAAGCAGACATGGGCATGAAATACGGTGATCCCGTAAATCCATTGTTAATGTCATGCCGTTCAGGTGCTCGTAGTTCAATGCCTGGTATGATGGATACCGTATTGAATGTTGGTCTTTGCACCGCAACAATACCTGGTTTAATTAAGAAAACCAACAATCCTCGTTTCGTGTGGGATAGCTACCGTCGTTTAATTATGATGTATGCTGACGTTGTTATGGAAAAAGCGGAAGGTCTTGATCCTGCTGAAGGAAAAGGTATTCGTAAACTACTTGACGAAATGTTAGATGCTTACAAAAAGTCTAAAGGGGTTAAAGACGATACTCAATTAACTGCTGAAGATCTTCAAAAACTAGCCGAAGACTTTAAAGCTAAGGTTAAATCAGCTCTCGGCACCGCATTCCCCGATGATGCTAAAGCTCAATTAGAAGGGGGTATTAAAGCCGTTTTCAAAAGCTGGAATGGTAAAAAAGCTATTTCATATCGTAGAATTGAAGGAATTCCTGATGCATGGGGAACAGCCGTAAACGTTCAGGCTATGGTATTTGGTAACATGGGCGATTCATCTGCTACGGGTGTTGCTTTTACACGTAACCCTGCTACCGGTGATAATATTTTCTATGGTGAGTGGTTAGTAAATGCTCAAGGTGAAGATGTGGTTGCTGGTATTCGTACCCCAAGCCCATTGAACGATGACACAAAGAACTCACAGAATGAGCACTTAAAGAGCATGCAAGAAGCTATGCCTGGCACATACAAAGAACTTTATGATATCCGCGAAATCCTTGATATTCATTATAAAGATATGCTAGATATTGAATTCACTATTCAAGAAGGCATTTTATATATGTTACAATGCCGTGTAGGTAAACGTACCGGTACTGCTGCTGTTAATATTGCAATGGATTACTTAAAAGAAGGCAAAATCAACGAGAAAACTGCTGTAATGCGTGTTGAAGCAGCACAATTAGATGAATTACTTCACCCAATTTGCGATCCTAAAGAAGAGAAAAAACATGAGGTATTAGTAAAAGGTTTACCCGCTGGCCCTGGTGCTGCTGTTGGTAAATTGGTTTTCACTGCCGAAGCTGCTGTAGCTGCTGTTCGAAAAGATCCAAAAGCTCAAATTATTCTTCTTCGTGAAGAAACCAATCCTGAAGACGTTGAAGGTATGTCAGCTGCAGTAGGTATTTTAACTGCTCGCGGTGGTATGACTTCACATGCTGCTCTTGTAGCAAGAGGTTGGGGTAAATGCTGTATTGTAGGCGCTGGTAAACTTCATGTGGATGCTGAAGCAAAACAAGCTAAAGTTGAAGGTTCTAACGTAGTATTAAAAGAAGGTGATTTTGTTACCTTAAACGGTACAAAAGGTCACGTTTATGTTGGTGCTATGCCTTTAATGGATTCATCAGAGAATCCACGCTTCGTTGAATATATGGCTATTGTTGACAAATTCCGTACCATGGGCGTTCGTACAAATGCTGAAACCCCTGCCGATGCTAAAATCGCTCGTGATTTTGGTGCTGAAGGTATTGGTCTATTCCGTACTGAGCATATGTTTTATGGTAAAGGTTCAGAAGAACCATTATTCTTGTTACGTAAAATGATTTTGAGCGATGGTGTTGCTGAAAGAGTTAGTGCACTTAATGAATTAGCTGTTTTTGTTAAAAAAGACATTAAAGCTACTTTATTAACGATGGATACACTTCCTGTTACCTTTCGTTTATTAGATCCACCATTACATGAATTTGTTCCTCAAAGTGCTGAAAAGCAAGCTGAATTAGCAAAAGCCCTCGGCATTACTGTTGAAGCAATTGCTAAACGCGGTGAAGCTCTTCACGAAAGTAACCCTATGATGGGACACCGTGGTGTTCGTTTAGGTGTTACCTATCCTGAAATTACCGAAATGCAAATTCGTGCTATCTTCGAGGCTTCCGCTGAATTAACAAAAGAAGGCAAACACCCACATCCTGAATTAATGGTTCCTGTTACTTGCGATGTTGCTGAGTTAGATGTTACGAAAGTAATTTTTGATAAAGTACAAGCTGAAGTTTCTAAGAAATTTAATGTAGCTTCTATTGATTGTAAATATGGTACGATGATTGAAATACCACGCGCTTGCCTATTGGCTGATCGTATGGCTAAATCAGCTGAATTCTTCTCATTCGGAACAAACGATTTAACCCAGATGACTTTCGGCTTTAGCCGTGATGATATTGGAGGTTTTATGAACGATTATTTAGATAAGAAAATCTTGGCAGCTGACCCATTTCAAACCATCGATCAAGATGGAGTTGGTCAATTAATTGAAATGGCCGTTGCTAAAGGTCGTGCAACCCGCCAAGGACTAAAGGTTGGTATTTGTGGCGAACAAGGTGGCGAACCAGCATCTGTTGAATTCTGCTTTAAAGCTGGATTAAACTATGTTAGCTGCTCACCATTCCGAGTGCCAATCGCTCGTCTTGCTGCTGCACAAGCTGCAATTAAAGCAGAAAAAAAATAAGCATCGCTTATTCATAAAATATGAAAGGCCGCCACATGGTGGCCTTTCATATTTTATTTTTGAGTTACGACTTAGAATTGCACTTCAAAACAAACAAAATTATACCTAAATAATATGGATACATATGTAATTGCATACATTTGTATCCAATTACATATGAGAATTATACAAACACAGGTTTAAACACCCGTACAAATTTATTTTTATGCGCGACACAGAACAAATCATACTAGAAACAGCTGAAAAATTATTCTCCCAACATGGTATTGATAATGTAAGCGTTCGAGTTATTGCTAGCAAAGCCAATGTAAATATTGCATTAATCAATTATTACTTTCGTAGTAAAGAAAATCTTATTAAAACAATTATTGATAAGAAACTATCAGGCAGTGCTAATGATTTAATGAAACTTCTTAATTCTGATATGAACTTGTTTGACAAAATAAACACCTATGTTGAAGCCTATATAAAAATACTCATTGATGAACCTGATACGGCACGTTTCTATTTCTCTATTTTGATATCACAGCCAGATCTATTAACCAATTCAGATAAAATTTCATCCTTGTATAAGCTTGATAAATTTTACAAACAAATTAATGCTGCACGCCGAAGTGGTCAAATAAACCCAGATATACATCCTCAGCATTTCTATATAAATATGATATCGATGATTATTATGCCCTTCCTCATCTCACCTCTAATTTCAGATAAGAACGAATTAGACAATAACAAACTTAAGAAACTATTATCTACCCGTAAACGAGAAATTTCAAATCTCTTGTTTAGCTATCTTAAACCAAGGTAATTAAATTTTACCTGCATCTCTCCGTTTTTTTGTCATTAATATTAAGAAACTTAGCACTTTTTATATCAGATTATAAGCAATTTCAATATTTTTTTACAAAAAATGCTGTTTCATATCATAATAACTTTGTTTTGATAGTTTTTTTCCTATTTTTGCTTGGTTTGGCGACAAAATATATATAAACTAAATAAATGTTATTTATGGCAGCAAAGAAAATTATTGATCTTTCAAAGTATGGAATAAAAAGTAGTGCTGAGATTGTTCACAATCCCAGTTATCAAGAGCTTTATAAATATGAAATGGATACATCCCTTTCAGGTTTTGAAAAAGGAATTGAAACAAATACCGGCGCAGTATCAGTAAAAACAGGCGTTTTCACAGGTCGCTCTCCAAAAGATAAATATATTGTAAAAGATAGCATTACTGAAAATACAATTTGGTGGGATGGTTCTATTAATCGCCCGATAAACCAAGATGTATGGAATCATTGCAAAAATTTGGTTGTTGAGCATTTATCTACTCCCAAACGTTTGTTTGTGGTGGATACATTTTGTGGTACTAATCCAAATTCACGACTAAAAGTGCGTTTTATTGTTGAAGTTGCTTGGCAAGCTCACTTTGTTACCAACATGTTTATTCGCCCTTCTCTTTTTGAATTAGAGCAGTATGGCGAACCTGATTTTGTAGTGATGAATGGTAGCAAAGTTACCAACACAAAATGGAAAGAACAAGGCTTAAATTCAGAAGTTTTTGTGTTCTTTAATTTAACCGAGAAAGTTCAAATCATTGGTGGTAGTTGGTACGGTGGTGAAATGAAAAAAGGTATTTTTGGTATGATGAATTATTATCTACCATTACGAGGAATGGCATCTATGCACTGCTCCGCAAATGTTGGCGAAGACAAAGATGTAGCATTATTCTTCGGTTTATCAGGAACAGGAAAAACAACATTGTCAGCCGATCCAAAACGTTTCTTAATTGGTGACGACGAACATGGTTGGGATGATAATGGTATTTTTAATTTTGAAGGTGGTTGCTATGCAAAAACAATTAACCTGAGTGCTGAGAACGAACCAGATATTTATCGTGCCATTAAACGTGATGCCTTACTCGAAAATGTTGCAGTAAATGCGGATGGTTCTGTTGATTTTGCCGATGGTTCTATCACAGAAAATACACGTGTTTCGTATCCTATTTTTCATATTAATAAAATTGTTCTTCCTTCAAAAGCAGGTCATGCAACCAAAGTAATTTATTTGTCGGCAGATGCATTTGGTGTATTGCCTCCAGTTTCAATACTCGATCGCAATTCAGCACAATATCATTTCCTTTGCGGTTACACATCAAAACTTGCTGGTACTGAACGCGGAATTACCGAACCACTACCTTCATTCTCTCCTGCATTTGGCGAGGCTTTCCTAACATTACATCCTACACAATATGCAACGGAGTTGGTAAAGAAAATGGATCAACATGGTGCTAAAGCATATTTGGTAAATACCGGTTGGAATGGTACCGGTAAGCGTATCTCCATTAAAGATACACGTGCTATTATTGATGCCATCATTGATGGTTCAATTGATAAAGCAACTACAACAAAAATTCCTTTCTTGAATCTTGTTGCGCCTACTAAACTGAATAATGTATCAGAAGGAATCCTTGACCCACGTGATACCTATAGCGACAAAGCTGAATGGGAAAAGAAAGCAAAAGATTTGTCAGCTCGTTATATTAATAATTTCGAGCAGTACACCAATACACCAGCAGGCAAAGCACTCATTCCTGCTGGTCCTCAGATTTAATACTAAAATTATTTATCGAAATAAAAAAGCGGCTCAAATGAGCCGCTTTTTTTGTTCTTCATCATTCAAAAGCCTTGTATGATTATTAGGCTATACCAGTCTATCAAGAAAATATACAGGGTATAAAAATGTCGAAATAAAAAAACACCACTGCCTTGTGAGCAATGGTGTTTTGGAATTTATGAAACGAAACTATTACTTTCTAATTATCTTGCTGGCTTTAACCTTGCCGTTCTCTTCGCTTACAACAAAATAAATACCTGTAGGTAAACTTTGCAGATTAATAGCTGAACCTGATTCGGCACTTCCGGTTGCAACTTCGGAACCAGCAATATCAATAACTGAATAATTTATTTTATTTTCTGATTTAAGATATAGCAAGCCATCTGTCGGATTCGGATATACAAAACTCTCAGGTTCAAATTTTTCAATGATCTTTTCTTCGCCTACGGTGCCTTCTGAAAGTATGGCAATATTCTCGCCTCCCGTTATTCCAATGTTTACCGGATCGGTTGATACAACGCGTATGCGATATCCATATCCTATTGCTAAAGTTGAGGCTAGCAAAGTGACATCAAGCGACCCCGGATAATAGGTAACACCTGAAACCAATTTCCCGCTTGCAGTAAGCTGTGTTGCTACAGAACCTAGTTCTAAAGGTGAAGCAAAGCTTCCATTTTTATCTGACAACTGAACCTTTATGGTATTGGCAACATTTAATGTTAAATTGCTTGTGCGACCAAACCGAACAGATATGACCGTATCTTTAATCGAAGGATATCCATATACACCGTATGCTAACTTTTTTAATGGTGCTACATACAAATTAAAACTATTGGATGGATTAATTGTAAATCGCCCAAAGTTTTGACTCTCGGTATAGGGATTTGAGAGATTACTCTAATGTAATAATGATACTGTGCTGGATCAGATTTTGGCATTAACTCATTGCTAGTTAATGAATGTGCATGTATGTTTTCAGGAATTTTAGCTGTTATTGTACCACTTGTAGATGAACTTTGGCTATAGCCAATGCATCGTAACGGATACGTATAGTAATTGAATGCAGCCTGAACATTTGATATTTGTACAATAAAAACATTGTCGGGAGCATAGGTAATACCTGTAGAGTTGTAATTGATATTAATAGTTTGGCCATTGGTATAAGGTGCAGTTTCAACTGGATTGATAAAGATAGGTGAAACTTGCAGATCACGCCAAGCTTCAGCCATTTCTTGATCAAAAAACCAAAAATATTTTTTTTGCACTATCAACATTATAAGAAATTAATTTAAAATGGGAAACATGAAAATCGTTGTAAATATCAGATTTTCCAAGGTAACCAGATGACTCAGCAATCTCGTTTAGGGAAACAGGTCCGCTAATAGCATTAACGCCTTTAGGAATTCTATATTCTATAATTTTTTCTATTTGTTTTGCAATAATTTGTATTTCTCTTTCAGGGAGTGTGGTGTGAGAACCATTCAGCTCTATATATTGTGCAACAAGATCGTTGCTGTTTCTTCGGCTAATCACGTCACTTCTGCACATTGAGGCGAAATAATTATTAGCTCCTGAGTTTATTTCGAGACCTTCCAATTCACCGCTAATACAAAAATGTGGTAATTTTTTAAAATCACTTATTTGTTGTGCCGATGCCCATGATGGAATTGTTGTACCACCTATTTTGAAACTTATAACACCAGCCACTCTTGAATAACTCCAATAACCCATTCCGCGTGCAAAATAAACTCCCAATGAGTGTCCAAAAGCAATTAAAAAACAGTTAGCAACTTCTGGATGCCCACTTTTGATGGCTAACAAAGAAAGGGCACGCAGCATACTATCGGGGTGATTGAGTGATGGATTAAAATCAACATTCCAAGTATTTCCGCCAGAGCATAGAACAATACCAAAATTATTTACACTAGCAACCGATCTTAGAAAAGCATTGTTGGCTAAATCAATGCATTGTTGACTCCTTTCAGATATTATTAAAATAGCTTTGATTGTTGAATCTTTTGGCAACCACAGTTTAAATGGTGTTAACTCTTGCCCCGTTGATGTTTTTGCATAAACGGTATCGATGTATGGCCATGTATGTGCATGTACAGTAACTGTTAAGAATATAAATGTAATAAATATAGTAGATAGCTTTTTCATAACATTTCGCTTATCTGTTTAACGAAAATTTGTGATACTGATATGTTTTACCAGTATCACAAAAATAAATAATTACTTTTTAACAAATTTAACTCTTTCTGTTTTACCATTGATGCTTGCCACAAAAAAGTATATGCCCGATGACAAACTGCTAATATCAAACGTAGTAGTTGTACCAGAAATTTTAGTATTAAAGACGGATGCACCAACTAGATTAATAATTGTAGCGTTTGAAACATTTGTATTTGATGGAAGTACAACATTAATTTCATTGCTTGCAGGAATTGGAAATACTTTCATTGGATTTATTGCCGATAGTTTTTTAGTTGCAGTTACACAACTATTACATACACTAACTACGGTTATAGGAATCCATGATTGACTAACTCCTGCTTCTTTAATCTCGGCGGTTATATAATGCTTTCCTACTTCAGAAAATGATAAACTTATGCTTGCAGTGCTATCAATTAAGGTAGCTAAACCTAGCCATTTTTTATTTACATCATACACTTTAATAGAGTCGGCAGCTCCACCAGAGATGCGGAATGAAAAATCAACTACATCACCGGAATTAACAAGTGTATCTTTTGTAGGATAAAGAACTTTACCTGCCATAATACTTGAAGCATTATAGCATCCGTTATCAGTATGACCAGGATTATCGCCTAAAGTAACAAAACAGGGATAAGTAAGATCACCACCTATACCATCGTTGCTGTCGAGTAAACCAAAACGACCAGCTTTACACTCAATGTTAATTTTGTTAAAATCAAGATTATTTTTAACTGTGATATTTGAGATATGCCATGTTGCTGAATTATTTGCACTCAAATATATGTATTTATTGGGGCCTACAGCGGTATTTCCATAAACCAAGGCGTTCGATATTTCTCTTACTTTATATAAAGAAATACAAGGATTTGTTTCTTGAGATGAAATACTATTGATAAGATTATTACGAATGATAGCTCCATTAATAATGGTGCCACCACTATTGCCTTGATTCATGATGCCCTCACCACAAATACTAGCATAAGGTTGGCCGTAAAAACCATGGATAAATGCTTGAACATCATTCCCCTCAACAAGCGTATTCCAACCACTAAAGTCAATACCTCTATTTTCAAATGTTGCACTGTAATTGGTATTGTGATTTTGGCCATTAGGGGTTAAATAGTCAATTTTACCGTAATTGTCACGTGTTACGTTATTTAATATTTTTAAACCCAATCCTGCTGCTGTGATTTTTATACGCATGGTAGTCTTAACCCAGTTATCTATAATTTCGTTCCCTTGTGCATACAGATATGGTTCTTGCCATGGAAATGCATACCACCATATTGATTTAATTCCTGGTTTTCCAGCGGCATCTTTAATAATTTTAGCACGATTTACAGAGATTCCATAATGATCTGTATATCTAAATTTGGCTAATGTGTCTATAGGAGAGGGCATTGCAGTCCATACAGCCCCTTCTTTGCAAATATAACCTGGCTGATAGAAGTTATCCGTAATATTATCATTTAGTCTATTATTAGCAACAATTACATTAGCAAAAAAATACAAATCAATATTTGCAGCAAATCTCCACGGAAATCGTTGCCATTGGCCCTGAGTTGCTGTAGGGACAGCAGGATCAGGAATAGCCGCATTATTACTACGAATACCAAATACCATACAATTTCTGTTTGTTGTAGTAGGCTGAAAATTAGGGTTAGCACCTGGATCATACAAAATACCAACAATTTTAAAATTTGGATGAAAGTCTATAATGGCACGATTAATATCTAAATTAACAATAGCAATATTATTTATTGCACTATCGGCATCGCTCCGCGTAATAGCTTTAAAAGCAGCACTCTTAGGAGTACCAGTACCAGTATAGCTCGGAATATATTGAGGGAAAACTAATTTAGAAGAAGGGACATACGAAGCATCTTTAGCATCCGATACCAAAGGATTAAAGCCTCGAATAATCACTCCACTTTTAAGATGTAGATCATCATTAATAACATAGGTGCCAGCCGGGAAATAAACCACACCTCCACCAGCTGAATAGGCGGCAGCGATGGCTAAATTTACTGCCGTTAAATCATCACTGGTATCATTAGCAACTGCACCATAACTAACAACATTATATACGGAGTTCCATCTTAATGAATCTGTCCAATGTTTACCATCAGTACCGTAACGGGTTTTGTAGGGATTATCAGTAGGTTGAGAATAAGCCGTTAGCAAACTCAACATAGTTGCAAATAATAAAGTGTAGATGTGTCTCATAATTTTAGCTTTTTCGTTAAATTAATACATGAGTTAATACGGTATGCTTTTATTTTTGTTCTGTAAATTTACTATCTTTGATATGTTTGAGTTTGATTATAGTCCTACAAAGAACAATCATTTTACATTCATAATATACAAAGCATATGACTGATATACAAAGCATTCATTTCATTTATGGCAGAAAATAGAGAGCAAAAAAAAGCGTGCATAGAAATAGAAAATAAATTCGATCGTGGTGCAGGAGTAAATTGGACGGATAAGGATTTTTCCGATTTAAGTTCAGAGATATATCAAGTATCACATATTGTTATAAGTATTACTACCTTAAAAAGACTTTTTGGTAAGATTCGCACTTCCAATGAAATATACAATCCTCAAGTCGAAACTAAAAATGCTATATCTCAATATCTTGGTTTTGAAAACTGGGATCAATATGTTAGAAGTCAGCCTGATAAAAAGAAAAAACGAAAGCCTGAATCTATTGAATCTAATATCAAGCAAAGCAAAAAAAGTAAAGTAATTTTTAAAAAGCTCCGATACATTGCACTTGTAAGTGCAATGATTGTAATTGCAATAGCTTTTTTGTTTCGCCGGCTGAACTATGGCACAAGCCAAGCGAATGTTACTGTTAATACGAACTCATACCAATTTTCCACTAAATATAACAGCGGCACTTTTCCTTTTACTGCCGTTATTGATTATGAAATATCAGAAATACCAAGTGATAATATTTATGTTGACTTCTGCGATTCTTTTGATAACATTTCGAAAGCCCCAGTTTTGCTTAGCAAGAAAAACAATATGGTTACTCATTCATATTTAATTCCTGATTTTTACAAAGCATTTCTTATTGTTAATGGAAAACGAATAGACTCCATCGAATTTCACGCAAAAACGAAAGACTGGCAAGGCATTGTAACCTACAAAAACATTCAGAATAATTATGTCTATTATCCTATCCCATCAAATATTATTAACGATGGATTTTTGTATTGCAAACCAGATGATGTCTTTAAATTAGGTGTTAGCAGACAACAAGGTTTTTGGATTGAATACCGGAATGTACGAGAATATGGCGTTACTATAGATGATATGACTTTAGAAACTCGCATCCGCAATCACCCTGACGATGGTGGAATATATTGCAACGATATTATTCTCTTTTTGCGTGGTAAAAAAGGGCACTTGCAATTTAACCTTTTAAAAGAGGGCTGTACACAATGGGCAATATTAACGGCGGGCGATATAAAACTTAAGGGGCAAGATGTTGATTTAAAAGCAATGGGGCAAGATGTGACGGAATGGGCCGATGTAAAATTGATTGTAAAAGGTAAAACCGGAACGATATTTTACAATGCAAAAGAAATATATCAGTTTAAATATAATTGTGAAATAGGAGAATTAGTTAATATCGAATATGTGTTTAAGGGATGCGGAAAAGTAGATAATATCCGAATTAATGATTCAATAGGTAAAGAACTATTTTCTGAAGATTTTTAAAAACCCTACATTAAAACCCCTAATCAGCAATTAAAAAATACTATCTGAAAAGATGTACTGCTCCTGATTTTTCATGTCCTCCACCATTCTCCGGACTTATTGTATAATAATACACACCAGGGGTTAGCTCTGAACCATTTAAAGAATGTCCATCCCATATAATTACCTTTGCAGTATTCTTAAAAACAAGACTACCACTTCTTGAATATACACTAAGCGTTAATACTTCGTTACCACTACTACGAACAAAAAAGGCATCGTTTTTACCATCACCATTGGGTGAAAAAACATTGGGTACATCAAACACATCACGAACCACTACATCTTTTGTAAGAATATCTTCGCAACCAATTTGGTCGGTTATTTTTAATGTAACAATATATGTTCCTGCGTTATTATATCTATGCAATGCGGCTACCATTGTATCTAAAAAATGTGTTGCATCACCAAAATCCCATTCATAGGTATGTTTACCATTATTGTTTTGAGTTGCGCCAGCAAAGCGAATTTCAAATGACCCAACGGTTGTTGTGTCGTTATAATCAAAATTAGATATTGGTCTTTTATATACTCGTATGTAATTTGATTTTCTTACTGTATCGGTAGCATTTACAACCAACATCACAGAATAAACACCTAGAGTATCAAACATAATCGTAGTATCAGAACGCATACAAGTATCGCCATTACTAAAGTACCACTGCCATGATGTAGCTCCATAACTACCATCAATATATGTAAAACGAACTTTAAGACTATCGCATGCTGTGAGTGTATCGGCAGTAAAGTTTTGAGCTTTGCTGATGAGAGAAACAACAAATAATAAAAGGAAAGTGAATTTTCTCACGTGAATTGTTTTTAAAAATGTTCTATGTCTAAGTATAACAAATTATGGTATTCAAACATTAGGTCTGAATACGCTGCGTCATCTTCTGTACTACTCTAAAATTGCTAAAAAATTCTTTTGCTACAACTCTTAAAATAGTATATATAGGGATAGCAAAAAGCATTCCCAAAATTCCTGCAAGACTTCCAGCAATCAAAATTAAAATAAATATTTCAAGCGGATGAGCACTCACACTATTTGAGAAAATGAGCGGTTGAAAAAGTATATTGTCTATTACATGAACAATTGCATATACAATTAACATTAACATAAGAAGTGGCATCATTTGACTATTAAAATCGAGCTGAGAATTATTTATAATGACAATAAAAAAACCAAGAATTGAACTAACTATTGGCCCTACATAAGGTATTACATTTAATATTCCTGCTATTAATCCAAGAGTAATTGATAATGTCCAATTCAATCCTGTTATTCTTAATCCAATTGATGTTAGCAAAATAATACCAGCTACTTGTAAACAAATTCCAATAAAATAACGTGATAATAATTTGGTGGTGGATGCCAAAACATGTTTAACTCCATCTTCATGTTTAGAAGATACCCAAATCATTAAGCCATTTGCAAAAAGATCCTCATCTTTTAAAAAGAAAAATGTCATAAAAGAAACAGAAAGAAAGGCAATAAATATATTACCAATAAAACTTACTAATGATCCAAAGAAGTTGGCTAATAAGAATTCATTCATAAAACTTCCTATCTGACTATCAATATAATTTTGTATCGAAAAAGTACTTTTGTTCACTACATGAATATGACTAAGATAAGCTTCAATTCTATCAATTGGACCTTGTAAATTTGCAACAACCGAAGCTACATCAATTGTTGACATACTAGAAAGCTGCGAACCAATGATAGGAACAAATAAACGCAGGAAAAAATACAAGACTGCATATATAAGAAATAAAGCACTGGCAGCACGAATGGACTTGGATATCCCAAAGCCCCTAAATTTAATACGTCCCATCCAACGTACTAATGGCAAACCAATCAAAGATAATACATACGATACCACCAAATAAGCAATTATATTGCTAAAAAACCAAAAGACAATGCCTATTAACAAGAGAACAATGCCTATTAAAATATATTTGCCGTATTGTGTCACCATATTTTATTTCCAAAAATAAAGAAAAATACAATATAAATAGCTAATCATTGAATATTTAAAGACTTGTTAATTTGCTCTAAATAATCTACATAACGATCCAATACTATCTCTTGTTTAAACTGAGCGCGGCATTTTTCTTGTAATCGTAAGGCCCCATGGGTACTATCTGAAACATTCTGGCTACTATTTTGGATTATTTGAGAAACCATTGTTGATGAACTAAAATACTGTGCATCAGTACCTAATAGATGTTTTGAATAGGGATTTTCATGAGAAGCTATACTTACTCCGCAGATCATGGCTTGCAGTAACGAGGGATTGGTACCTCCTACTGAGTGCCCATGAAAATAAAATGCAGCATTAGATCTTAAAGTATCAAGTTTTAGCTTATCATAGATGGAGCCTAAAAAATGTATTGATGGATTTGAATAACGAGAAACAATTTTTCTCGCATATTTAGTGTCTAATGCTCCAACAACTATAAATTGTTTTGTTGATTTTGATAACATAAAACCTTCAAGTACCATCTCAACATTATTCTCTGGTTCAATACGACAAATCATCATAAAAAAATCATTTGATTTAAAGTTCAAATCATTAAAAAAGCTATTTCTATTCATTTCAGGTTCATTAACCCCAAATGGAATATAAAGAAATTTGCGCTTATATTTATTGAAATAATAATCTGCTATGCAAGGGTGATCTGCTAAAAGATGAGAGAATTTTTTAACACAATAACGTTCCGATAAACGAATAAATATTTTTGCTAATAAGCCCCACTTTGTACGTTGCCACTCTATTCCATCCATTAACACAATAAATTTTGATGGATTATATCTACTAAATAATAACATTAAAGGCGCAAAAGTATAACCACATTCAATAATTAAATCATAATCGCATTTTAAAGCATGTTTAAGACATTTGTAATCGTATATCAACATTGCCATGCCACCATTGTTTTTAAAATGGGGTATATGAATCAATTGTGTTCCCTTATGAATAGTTGTGCTAATTATTTTAGCAGATGAAATGCAGTACACTGTTGCTTCATGCCCAATACAAGATAGATAATTAGAAAGACTTTCAGCAAACTCTTCAAAGCCACCGTAATTATTAGGAATACCGCGAGTACCTAAAATTGCAATCTTCATTTTATAAAAATAATCATGAAAATTTATCGATTAAGAAAATTCTGTTGAATCAGTATTTTTCAAGTGTGCTTTAATATCTTTATAGATATGTTCACCATTGTCCGTTTCAGCATTTATAGTAATTTGCGAAAGTTTATAATACGATTCTCTTTTCTCTAACATACGATTAACAAAATTAGTCAACTCACTAATATCAGAAAAATTAATAAGCGGCCTCTCGCCCATACTTCCCTTTAACCGATCGATGAGAAACTCGGGAGATGCTTTAAGATACACAGTAATGCCAGTAGAATTCATTAATTGCATGTTATCATAAAAACAGGGTGTTCCGCCACCAGTAGATACAATTGCATTTTCCATACGTGAAATATTTTGCAGCGCCATCATCTCTATTTCACGCATACGCACTTCGCCTTCTTTTCTGAAAATTTCTTGTACTGAACGTCCTTCTTTTTCGCGAATATATTCATCAATATCCACAAAGGTTGATCCAAAACGAAATGCCAACTGATGACCCAACGTTGATTTACCTGAACTTGTAAATCCAATCAAATATACTTTCACCATCTTATCACTTTAGTATACAAATATAACGATTTAAAATGGATTTTATTATTTTTGTCATAACCACATTTTTGTAATCACATCATGAAAAAAAACATCATATTCTGCCTGTTATGCCCGTTAATGCTAAATGCACAGCCATTAAAGAGTGTTTTCCCTCCAGCCAATTTAATTGAAGTAAGTGTTTATTACTATCCTGAACACTGGGCACGAAACGAATGGGAGCGCGATATTAAAAATATTGCTGCAATGGGCTTCGAATATGTGCATTTAACCGATCATGCATGGCAATATCTCGAACCAAAAGAAGATGTTTTCTCCTTTGGTTGGGTGGATACATGTATTGAGTTAGCTGCAAAATATGGAATGAAAACATTATTGAGTACACCAACTTCTGCGCCTCCCGTTTGGTTAAATGAAAAATACCCTGAATGTTTAATGGTGGATGATGCAGGGATAGTGCAAAGACACGCTTCACGTCAGAACTATTCTTGGTCAAGTGATAAAATGCGCTCTTTTACAGAGCGAATTGTGGATGCTATGGGAAAACATTTTGGGAAAAATACAAATGTAATTGGATGGCAGATTGATAATGAACCGTCGCATTATGGGCAATATGATTATTCTTATACCGTTAGGCAATCTTTTATTAAGTGGTTAACTAAAAAATACGGAACGATCTCAAACCTCAACAAAGTATGGGGCAATGCGTTTTGGGCCATGAATTATGAATCATTTAATCAAATACGAATTCCCAATGAACGTGAATTAATTCAAAATCCAAATCCACATGCTCTGCTCGATTTTAAACGCTTTACAGCTGAAGAGTGTGCATCCTATATATCGCTACAATATCAAGTTCTTAAACGTAACACATTGCCAAACCAATGGATTACAACAAATTTCATGAGCTATAATGAGAATGTGAATCCGCAATTAAATAACGATCTTGATTTGGTAAGCTATACTATGTACCCTGTTTCTGGTTATAACGATGGTGTTGGCACTCAAGGGTTCAGAATGGGAAGCCCTTATAACATTGCTTTTGCAAATGATTTTTTCAGACCAATATCTGGATCCACTGGGTGTATGGAATTACAACCAGGACAAGTAAATTGGGGAATATATAATTATCAACCACTGCCAGGTGCAATTCGTATGTGGCTATGGCATTGTTATGCGGGTGGATGCGATTATATTTCTTCGTATCGCTATCGTCAACCTTTATTTGGTATGGAACAGTATCACTATGGCATGGTAAATACCGATGGGGTTACACCAACACGAGGGGGCTTGGAGTATCAGCAATTTATAAAAGAAATAAAAGAGCTTCGAACAATATATAAACCAGCGAATTCTGAAATGCCAGATAGCTTAAAAGCCTTGCGTACTGCTTTCTTATACAGTTTTGATAATTTGTGGAATATGAATTATTTAAAACAAACTAATGATTGGAATAGCAATAAACATTTTCAGAAATATTTCGGAATAGCTAAAAAAATGGCTCTGCCAGTGGATGTAATTACTGAGAAACAATTACGATTTGATTATCCTTTCATTGTGGCACCTGCTTATCAATTAGTAAATGACAATTTAATTTCATGGTTTAAGGAATATGTGAACAAAGGCGGACATCTTGTTTTAACGGTAAGAAGCGGACAGAAAGATCGTGAAGCGCATTTTCCTGAAACGCCTTTTGCACAATCTATTGAAGAGCTTATTGGCGCTAAAGTTGCCTATTATGATGTATTAAGCAAAAAACATATAGGACATATTAATTCCGAAGGCAAACAATATACTTGGACCATTTGGGGCGATATTTTAGCGCCCAAAAAAAATACTAAAGTATGGGGGCGTTATACTGATCAATTTTATAAAGATTCAGCATGTATTGTTCATCGTAAGTTGGGTAAAGGGAGTGTAACATATATTGGTGTTGATACCGAAGATGGCCTTGTAGAAAATGATATAATGAAAAAAGTGTACACTGAAGCCAAGCGTAATATCAACATTTTGCCTGAAGGCGTTATGATGGAATTTAGAGATGGCTTTTATATAGTAGTAAATTACTCATCAGAGTTTATTGAATTAAATGTGCCTGCAGGAGATTCCTATATTTTTGGCGGACCAACTTTAAAACCAGCAGAGATTGCTGTTTTGAGAAAACCTGCAAAGATTAAACCGTAATTAGAAATAAGATTGGTATAAGTTGCACCTATACATTAACTAAACATTTATTTTTGCAATTCTCAACTTCCGTGTATGTAATAGAAAAAAAAGAATGATAAAAGATAAAACCGTTCCAATTCCAGCTAGCGATTCCATTGGTCGCTCAATAAATATATAAGCAATCATACATCCTTCTATCAGTAAAAATAGTATTGGAACAAACGGATAACCCCACGTTTTATATGAATTTACTTGCTTACGCTTAGCAGTAAGACGAACAATAAAAACACCTCCTACTGTAAGCATAGTAAAAAGAGCTAGTGTAAAGCCAATATATGTCATCACTTTATCAAAAGAGGATGACAAAATTAATATTAGCGCAATGGTCGATTGAAAAATGGTTGCAATAATGCTAAGATGTCGTTTTACAAAATGCAAAGTGCCATTAAATAATTTATAATCACTAACAATAGCGTGTGATACTCTTGGCCCGGTAATCATCATACAATTAATAGATGCAATTAATCCAATACAAATTACAGCACCAATTATTTTACCACCAGTGGCACCAAAAATACGAGTTGCTGAGATAAAAGCAACATCAACATTCCCTTCAAGTAGACTGATAGGAGTGCTATACAAGAAAATAAAATTGAGAGCGAGATAAAGTATCATTACAATGGCAGTACCAATAAACAAAATTACGGGAAGATTTTTAACCGGGTCATTTACTTGCCTAGTAATATACGTTGCAGAATTCCATCCTGAATAAGAATACGATACATAAACTAGCGATACAGCAAATGCAGGACTAAATACTTGGTTTAAAGTATTGCCTCCACCCGACATACTAAAATGGCTATGGTCTGATAACAACAAACCACTAATAATAATA
Organism: Bacteroidales bacterium; assembly: GCA_038248505.1. GTDB lineage: Bacteria > Bacteroidota > Bacteroidia > Bacteroidales > JBBRXJ01 > JBBRXJ01. The sequence continues at coordinate 17,955 of JBBRXJ010000021.1, read as the reverse complement.
ATTACTATTAATGAAATGTTTACTATAGTAGTTATTAGCTGAAAATCAGTACCCATTTTAAAGCTTGTTGTATTAATAAGTGTTAAAAGAATAATTAATGCTACTGCTACCATTTGAGGTTGAAAGGGAAGAATATTTGTAAAATACTGGCCAAATGCAATAGCTGAAATAGCTATGGGTGCGGCAAAGCCAACAGTTACGGAAACCATGCCCGATAAAAATCCTAGAAAGGGGTGATAAATGCGTCCTAAATATTGATATTCGCCTCCTGATTTTGGGATACGGCTTGCAAGCTCTCCATAAGTTAATGCTCCGCAAATTGCAACAATACCTCCTATTATCCAAATAAACAAAAGTGCAGGTATTGATTTAATACCTGAAGCCTGAAACCCAAGACTGGTATATACGCCGGTACCAATCATATTGGCTACCACCATTGCTATTGCTTTAGTATTCCCTATTCTTTTGCCTTGATCCATCTGTTTTTTGTAATCAATGCAAATGTATATTATATTTCTGATTCTACATTATCATACAACAATGTCATGCTTAAGCTTATCAATCTAATATTTTCAGAAGATATTAAATAAACGAAAAGCCGGTTAGGCTGATATTTCGGTAGAAAGATATAATATAAAAACAATGAGAATCCCTACGGGATAGATTTAAAAACCGCAGGGGATAACCAGCGGTGGGGTTTCATATAGAAAACACATGCAATTTACTCTGTCTTTGCTGATGCATCTTTTTCGGTATCATTACGATCTAATATTTTCAAAGCCCTTACAATTAAGCGATAACTTACAAAAATTAAGATAGGAGCAAACAAGAGCCATATAATTGAATTATAGTATTCCATAGTTTTAGTATTTATGTTCGGCTGAATTCATTTCGTCTTTGCTAATATTAATTTTGTTAATCGAGCGCCATGCAAAATAAATGTATGCTATTACAATAGGTATGAATAAAGAAACAATTGACATTATTTTTAAGGTATATAAACTAGAAGAAGAGTTTATTAAATGCAACGAACTCTGAACATCAGAAATAGAAGGATAATAGCATGTATTTTTAAATCCGGCTAATAGAAGAAGTGAGAAGACGGTTAGTAAAACCCCAGGAGCAGTAAACCAAAAACCTATTCGTGAATAGTCAATCCAAGTTATGATAATACCAATTAATACTAACACTATACCAGATAATAGTAAAACAGCAATATACCACATATCAATTAAGTTATTAAGGTATATCGTTTTTTCCTCAACAATTATAGAACCATTAAAACGGAACCCAGATTGAAAAAAAACTAAATTTAAAAGAAAAGGTAAAAATGCGACTAAGAATAGTATGCTATTAAAAAAAACTTTCTTTCGAATAGCTTGGCTTTTTTCATCAGGTGTAGTATTATTAACAAGATAAAGAAGAGCTAATATTCGGGCTAAAAAAGCAACAGAAAAACCAAGTAATAAATTACGCCAATTAGCAAGTGCTTCAAGTCCACGAAGCGAACTATCCCATGTAACATTATTCATATCATTAAGATGAAATGCTGAACCAGTAAAAAAAGTTGCAACTGCAACACCTAGCAAAAATGGACTAAATGTGCCATTTATAAACAAAAAAAGATCGAATGTTTTTTGGCCAAGTACATTATTCGGTTTGGATCGATATTCATATGATACCGCTTGAATAATAAACGAAAATAAAATACAAATCCACACCCAATAAGCTCCACCAAAACTAGTTGAATAGAACAAAGGAAACGATGCAAAAAAAGCACCACCAAAAACAACTAATGTTGTAAATGTTAGCTCCCATTTACGACCAAAAAGAGTTAATAACACCGTTCGATCTTTATGGTCTTTTCCTAAACTATAAATAAATGATTGCCCACCTTGCACAAATAGTAGTACTACTAAAGCTGCCCCGAGCAGTGAAACCAAAATCCACCAATAATGCTGATAAAATGTAATTGTCATATTAGCTATATTAAAATTATTCTTTAGGACCGATTTTTATTTGTCGAATCATTATTCCAATTTCTGCAAATAAAAGAGCTGTAAACAATGTAGCAAACATCCAAAAAGTTATTTGTACTGCGCTGGCATCAATATGTGAAACGGCGGCAACTGTTGGCATTAAGTCTTGAATAACCCAAGGTTGGCGGCCAACTTCGGCAACAATCCAACCCAACATACTTGCCAAATATGCTAAAGGAATAGTGAATATGGCTAACATTAAATATACTTTATACTTTTCTGCTTCCGAACGAAACAAAAGAAATAAAGTTATACCAAAAAACAGGAGAAAATAAAAGCCAAGACCAACCATTAAATGAAAGCTATAAAAAACAAGAGGCACATTGGGTATGATGTCATTGGGAGAGTTAAGATAACCATAACCAAAAAATTTAAAATTATCTTTTAAAGTGATTTCAGCAGCTCTTTTTAATTTCTCATTATTTGATTTCGATGCTAACTTATAATTTCGTAAGGCATCAATAGCTAATTTACCACGTAATATTTTATCCGCAAGTGGAACCAATCCATTTTGTTCATCTCCATTAATTAAATCCTTTACCCCTGGCACAAATGAATTGGGGTCGTGATTCGTTAGTAAAGATAATAGTTTAGGTATCTGCATTTGAAAAATAAAAGGATCTTCGTTGTTATCATAGCGTTTATTAGGATTATGAATACCAAAAACCACAAGGCCTACGCCATTTCCTCCTTCATATAATCCTTCAACGGCAGCTAATTTCATTGGTTGTTGTTGAGCAATATCACGAGCTGAATTATCACCAGTAAAAGCCAAAAATACAGAAGCTAAGAATCCAAATATACCCGCAATAAGCATACTGCGGCGTGCTAAGCGATTATCACGCTTTCGCAGCATATACCATGCACATATTCCGATAACAAAAATACTTGCTAAAACATAAGCACTTGTAATGGTATGTAGAAACTTATTTACTGCAGTTGGTGAAAGTGCAATATCCCAAAAATTTACCATCTCATTTCGTGCACTATCTGGATTAAATTTCATGCCTACTGGATTTTGCATCCACGCATTGGCAATAAGAATCCATAATGCCGAGAGATTAGCCCCAATGGCAACCAACCATGTTGACATTAAATGAAAACGTTTACTAACCCGATCCCATCCAAAGAACATTACTGCAATAAATGTTGATTCTAAGAAAAATGCAAATATTCCTTCAATAGCTAATGGAGCTCCAAATATATCACCAACAAACCAACTATAAGAGGACCAATTGGTACCAAACTCAAACTCCAAAATAATACCAGTAGCCACTCCAATGGCAAAGTTAATGCCAAATAAAGTCATCCAAAATTTTGTGATTCGCTTCCATTCGGGATTTCCCGTTCGAATATATAAAGTTTCCATGAAAGCCACTATAAAAGACAAACCAAGCGTTAATGGTACAAATATCCAATGGTACATTGCGGTTAATGCAAACTGCGCTCGTGACCATTCAACCAATGAGAGATCTGAAATATTCATTCTAATTTTTTGTTAATTGTTCAATAACATAATCGGCCCTTTCAATATCTGTCTTGAAATTTCTTCTTAATAGGTCAGGAAAAAAAAATAATTTAAGAATAGCAAACATAATAAACAGTTTGATAAATATGATTAGCCATAACTTTTTGCCAAGTTGCATGCGACGAAAGCCATCATAATAGAAGTTGAATATGTTTAATAGTAATGTCTTCATTATTTTGATAAAAATAACTATAAAAAACGATTATAATAAATTAATCTTAAAAAAAAATTTGAACCATCAATTTATTCTTTTTTAATATCTTTACTTTATAATTTGAATTTTATGAAAATGCCATTAATCCTATTGTTTATGATTTCAATTTTTGCTATTTCATGCAGTAAAAAAAGCAACGAGAGTCAAAGCGACACTTTAGATCCTTTTCAGTATAAAGCGGAGCAATTTGCTGATATAAAAATACTTAGATATTCTATTCCAGGTTTTGAAGTACTAAATTTGCAACAAAAGAAACTTTTATACTATCTAAGTGAAGCTGCTTTATGTGGCCGTGATATACTATTTGATCAGCATTACAAGCACAACCTAACAATACGCCGAAATCTTGAAAATATTTTTCAGAATTACAAAGGGGATCGCGAAACTACTGAATTTAAAAGTTTTGAGGTATATCTTAAGCGTGTATGGTTTTCGAGTGGTATTCATCATCATTATTCAACCGATAAGTTTTTTCCTGAATTTTCAGCTGAGTATTTCAAGAAATTAATAGCAGAAACTAGCGAAGGTAGCTTCCCATTGGAAAATAATGAGACAACAGAAATGCTTGCAGAGCGTATAATTCCGATTATGTATAATTCTTCTATTGCCGAGAAGCGTGTCAATCTCGATCCTACTAAGGGTTTAATATCAGGTTCAGCAAGCAATTTTTATGAAAATATTAACGATGATGAAGCTGAGAAATTTTACGATGCACTTAAAAAACCTAATGATATAAGCCCGGTAGAGATTGGACATTTATCAAAACTCATAAAAGAAAATGGTACGATTTCAGAAAAATCTTGGAATGAAAATGGGATGTACGGCCGTGCAATTGAGAAGATTATCTACTGGCTTACACTCGCAAAAGATGTAGCAGAGAATGAACACCAAAAAATAATTATTAAAAAGTTAATTCAAGTCTATAAGAGTGGCGATCTTGTACAGTGGGATGATTACAATATTTCATGGTTACAAGATACTACCTCGCAGGTTGATTTTGTGAATGGATTTATTGAAGTATATAGTGATCCTATTGGACTCAAAGGCAGTTGGGAGTCGGTGGTAAATTTTAGAGATGAGGAGGCTAGTAAACGTACAAAAGCACTAAGTCAAAATGCTCAATGGTTTGAAGATAATAGCCCAGTTGATGTGCGTTTTAAGAAGAAAGAAGTAAAAGGGATAAGCGCTAAAGTTGTTACCATGGTTCAGCTTGGCGGGGATTGCTATCCATCAACACCCATTGGTATTAACTTACCTAATAATGAATGGATACGAAAATCGCATGGTTCAAAATCAGTTACCATTAGTAATATTATGCACGCTTATAATATGGTATCATTAAGCGATGGCACTTTAGATGAATTTGTTTTCTCAACAGAAGAAAAAGAACGAGCAAAAAAATATGCTTCAGCAGTTACTGATTTACATGTTGATTTGCATGAATGTCTTGGTCATGGATCCGGACAACTTTTGCCTGGGGTGAAGCAAGATGCGCTAAAAAATTATCATAGTACTCTTGAAGAAGCACGTGCCGATTTATTTGCATTATATTATGGGATGGATGCAAAAATTGTTGAGCTGGGATTACTACCAAATATGGAAGCTGGAAAAACAGAGTACGACTCCTATATTAGAGGAGGATTGCTTACTCAGCTTACTCGAATTGAACTAGGTAAAGACATAGAGGAAGCACACATGCGTAATCGTCAATTAATTGCTAAATGGGCTTTTGAAAAGGGACGTAAAGATAATGTTATTGAATTATTTTCTGAAAATGGAAATACCTACACACGGGTTAATGATTATACCAAACTACGTGACTTATTCGGTCAACTTCTGGCTAAAATTCAACGCATAAAATCAGAAGGGGATTACGATGCTGCTAAAATTCTAATTGAAACCTACGGCATAAAAGTTGATCAGAAAATTCATGCTGAGATTTTAGAACGCTATAAAAAGTTAAATCTTGCACCATATAGTGGCTTTATAAATCCAATATTAGTGCCTGTAATTAAAGAAGGAAAAATAATTGATGTGAACTTACGTTATGATGAGTCGTATGCAAATCAGATGATGCGGTATTCGAAAGAATATTCATATCTGCCCAATTATAATTAGATTATGCATAGCCAATGTGTGTTTTGTCAGCTACGCTTGTTTGAGCGACATCTGAATGAGTATTTGCCTGAAAAAGAAAAACAGAGTAATGCAACCCATGAATTTATAAGCTTTTTAGCAAATATACCCGATCATACTATTGCGCCCGAAATTGCATTGGAAATGCAGAAGATTATTTTTAAGTATACAGGAATACGAGATCCGTATAAAGAAATAAAAATAGAATATAATCAACTGCTTCTTAGTCGTCTTTCGAATTTACGTGAGCAGGTTTTAAAATCTAGTGTTCCAATACAAACTGCTTTTCGTTTTGCAATAGCGGGTAATATTATTGATTTCGGAGCAAATCCTAATTTTAATATTAGCGCAACCATTGAAAAGGTTTTGAGTGAAGATTATGCCATCAATGATTCAAAAGAATTAATAGAAAAAATAAGAGAAACCAAAAACATTCTATATTTAGGCGATAATGCTGGCGAGATAGTAATGGATCGCCTTTTAATTGAAACAATAAATCACCCATCCGTAACTTTTAGTGTGCGAAATAGTGCAATATTAAACGACGTTACAATAGAAGACGCAAACATGGTTGGTATAAATGAATTGGCTAAAGTAATTAGTACAGGTTATGATGGGCCAACTATTCTCCTGCAGCATTGTTCAAATGAATTTAAAGCGATATATGAAAAGGCGGATGTAATAATATCCAAAGGACAAGGCAATTTTGAAGGACTTTGGGGCAACGAGAATAAAAATATATTCTTTTTACTAATGATAAAATGCTCCATTGTGTCTGAAATTCTTGGGGCCGAATTGGGGGGATATGTATTAGTAAGAAATAAACCTGAACTTAATCGTAGTCAAAAAAATTACTCAAAGTTGAGTTGATAAGGTATTGTCCGAATATTTTACTATCAGATAAAAACTGCTGAGAACATAGTCTTTATTAATCCACACGCTTCATTCGGCTATCAAAATCCTGAATTATTGTTAGCGGAACTTTTTCAATAATTACATTACTGGTATCTAATCCGAGCGCCTTTACCTCAGTAATACCGAAATTTCGAATAACGTCATTCAAATTCAAAACAAATTTTTGATGAAGGTTTAAATCAAAATCATAATTTGGAATACGATCTATTAGGATAAACATAAAATCTGCTGTAATGCTATACTGGCGTAATGATTCATAGCGGCTGAGCACATCCACCTCACGGTTCAATGAAAGCTCTTCAAGTACTTGGCGGAAATATAAATTTATACGTGGCTCCACTTTAAAACCTAAGCGAAACTCTACTTTAATAATTACACCTGGTTCAATCTGTACTACTTTATATTCAAAAGTATCTGGATCATCAAGTATATCAACATGAATAAACCAATATACATCGGCTCTTTTTGGTTGTTTACTGATGATGGAATAAATAATTTTTGATTCCATTTCAGCAGAACGATTTGCTTTTGTAAGATATACCAAATTTGTGGCAAACTTTGGAACTGATTCATCTTTGGCTAAACTCTTAATAATCTCAACATAGTCCGCAACTTTTACAAAACTTACAAAACTGTTCTTTATTTTGCGCCCCATGTACCAAGCATACATTACAAGAATAATAATAAATGCCATTAAAATAGTAACCCAGCCACCATTAGCAAATTTATAAAGATTGGCAATAAGAAAAGCTCCTTCAATAACAATATACATTGCAACAAAAGGAATAATAAATGCGAGAGATATTCTTTTATATAGATAGATTGAGAGTAAAATCGTGGTCATTATCATAGTAATGCTAATGGACAAACCATAAGCTGCTTCCATGTTTGACGATTCCTCAAAATACAGTACTACAAAAATACAGGATATCCAAAGGAGCCAATTAATACTTGAAATATATACTTGTCCCTTAATATATGTAGGGTAACTCATCTTTAATTTGGGCCAAAAATTTAAGGAAATAGCTTCACTAACAAGCGTGAATGAGCCACTAATCAATGCCTGACTTGCAATTACTGCTGCCGCTGTAGCAAGTAATACCCCAGGAACAATAAACCATGGTGGCATTATGGAGAAAAATGGATTCACCTCGTTGGTAATTTCAGACGTATGTGTTAGAACCCATGCGCCTTGTCCCATATAATTTAGAATTAGAGCAAGTTTCACAAAAATCCATGAAATACGAGTATTACGAATACCGCAATGTCCTAAATCTGAATATAAAGCTTCAGCTCCCGTAGTTGCGAGAAACACCGCGCCGAGAAGTATAAAACCACCTTTATGATGCATCAGAAGATTGTAAGCATAATAGGGATTTATCGATTTAATTATTGCAGGGAAATGTACAATTTGAGAGATTCCTAAAATTCCCAACATCGAAAACCAAATGAACATTATTGGCCCGAAAGATTCTCCTAAAAGTTTTGTGCCAAACTGCTGAACTGTAAAAAGAGCAGTAATAATAATTATTACAATAGGTATAACAGGTATATGAGGATTTATTATCTGCAAACCCTCAATAGCAGAAGTGATTGTAATTGATGGGGTAATAACTCCGTCGGCTAATAGGGTTGCGCCTCCTACAATTGCAAATATATAGGCCCATCCTGCCTTACGACGAATTAAAGCAAAGAGTGCTAAATGCCCCCTTCTCCTTTATTATCGGCACGAAGGGTTATAATAATATATTTAACAGTTGTTTGGAGTGTCAGCGTCCAGATTACACATGACAAAGCTCCAAGTATAAGATCTTCTCGAATAACCGTAAAGCCAGATAGTAAAGCTTTTACAACATATAAAGGGGAAGTGCCAATATCTCCGTAAACAATACCCAAGGTTATTATTAACCCCGTTGCTGTTAACTTATTTAAGCCCCTGCTGTTATGATCATTACCCATTCATTTGTTTTGTCCACTTAATTGGATAAAACCCCACAAAATTATATAATAATTTGCTTGCTTGTTCTTTTACTCTTTATCCTTTAGCAATATTCCAATAATAAAAAGAATAACCAGCGCAGAAGTAAAAATCACAAAAAGTGAAGAAAAACTTCGAGCCATAACTTTCTGCAAATCTATTACATCCCATATACCTAATAAAGCAATTATACAGATACATACGACGAGGCCGACGAGAACATAGGCAATTGTTTTTTTAAATGTGTTCATAGTTTCGTTTATAGGTTTATACTCTAACTACCTAAAAATAGTAAATATATCCTTTAGCACTTCCTTGTTATACCAAATTTTTGCATAAAAGCAAAAAAGAATAAAAAGCAAAAGAATAAAAATTAAAATGGTTCCTATCATTTTACCGAATACATGCTTCCCTTTTTTTATAATCGTATGTGTCATGTTTCTTACTAATCCATCCATAAATTTAAAAGCCGGAAATAAAATTGCAACAATTACGAGCATCCCTATAGCCGTAAATTTATATGGCGAAGTAATCCCTTTATAATGCATAAGGTAATCACTAATAGCTCCCGTCAGTAAGTTAACGGTAAGAATGGTAATCACCATTACCATGTAATTAAAAAAGGTTCTTGAACTCATATTTGTAAAAAAGTGTATTATTCTTTAAATTAAGAAATCAAAAAAGAGCATAAGAAAATGGAAGTGCTATATACAATAGCATTAGGTTATTTTTTGCCTAATATTTCTTATGCCCTATTTAATTTATTTTACTTTTGGTCGCATAGCTAATTGTGCTTGATATTGCATATAATTATCAAGTAATACAATAGCTGTATATGCTTCAACAATAGGCCACATACGTGCTACAATCGTTGGGTCGCGACGTGTCACTGCTGCCATATCCTTATTTTCTAAACTTACTTTATCAATAGTTAACTGAGGCAAAGCAATAGTTGGAGTAGGTTTTACAGCTACTCTCACAACAATATCTTGTCCGGTTGTTAAACCACCGGTAATACCACCTGCTTGATTTGACAAAAATTTAACTTTGCCATTTTCCACGCGAATAGCATCATTACACTCCGATCCTTTCATGGTAGCTGCTTTCATACCACAGCCAATTTCTACTGCCTTTACAGTTCCAATACTCATCATACGGCCGAGCTCTCCATCAAGCTTATTAAATATTGGCTCACCAATACCTGCAGGAACGCCTGTTGCAATACACTCAACAATACCTCCTGATGAATCGCCTTCTTGCATTATTCGAAGAATTTCTGCATACATTGCATCGGCTGCATCTAAATCTGGACAAAACAATTTGGGATTGATGCCATATTTTTCACGTACTGCTGCCTCATCAAATTTTGCTTTTTCAAAACTTGGAATCATTTTTTCAAGATCAGCCAATACAGCTGCTTTATCAAAAAAGCGCATTCCGTTTTTAAAACGTTTTTTTCCAAATATTTCTAAATAAATTGGATCGTGTTCTTTTCTCAACTGACGGTATGCTGCCGCTTTCTTGCGGATATCTTCTATTTTCATAGCAGTCATTGAAATACCTGCAGCTTCTTTTACATAGGCCGTAACTTCAATTCCATGATCGCGCAATATCTTTTTTGCTACAGCACCTGCTGCAACAATAGTAGATGTATAACGACCGCTAAAAATACCAGCTCCAATTGAATCATCAAACGAACCATAGCGCATGTATGATGCATACGATGCATGTCCTGGTCGTGGTGTACGATTGGTTAATTGATATTGTTCAATATGCTCAAAATGTCTATCAACATTTGGCAATAAAACAGTAAGTGGTGTACCATTGGTATACCCTTCGTTCTTAAATCCAGGCATCGTATCAGCCGCATTTAAGCCAGTATAAATAATAGGCACATCCGCCTCACGACGTGGTGATGTTAGCTCGCCCTGTCCGGGTTTTCGCAACATGCACTCAACATAAATTTCTTCCTCAGTGAACGTATAACCCGCAGGCACTCCTTGCATGTGAGTTAATAATCCTTCCTGATACGAACCACCTCCAACGGTGACTTTAAATAGATTTCCTAAACTACATCCTAGCATATTGATTTATTTTTAGTGACGAGTGGTTAATGATCCGCCGCGGCGGATTGAGGAGTAATGAGTATTAAGTAATGAGTACATTTCTAATTTGATTTATACCAAACTTTTCTTCTGATGGAAACTTTGAAGTGATAAGGTAAATTTCAGAAAGTAAATCAATATTGCGCTTAAAAACTATCATATCTTTATAAGAAGACACCTTTGATTCCATTATTATAAATTTTATTATTTGATACGTTTTATTATATGCAGTTTCTTAAACAGCGGATCACTTTTCATCACTATCCGTCACCATCCTCCCACCAAGCATCACAAAATCTTTCACAAATCCAGGATACGTAACAGCAGCTGCACTGGCTGTATCAATTTCGGTTTCGCCCTCGGCAGCCATTCCTGCAATGGCCAATGACATTACCATTCTATGATCATCCCAGCCGTGAACCTGTGCGCCTTTTAATTTGCTTTTGTGTATTATTAATCCATCAGGGAATTCTTCAATCTTCGCTCCCATTTTACTAAGCTCTATATTTGCAGCGTGTATCCTATCACATTCCTTTAATCGTGCTTGTGGCACATTCAACAAACCCGTTTTACCCTCGGCAAAGCATGCTGCTACAGCCATAGCAGGCAATGCATCGGGAGTTGCATTCATATCAATATCAATGCCTTTCATTGGGCCTCCTTTCACCAAAACACCTTCACTCGTATGTTTTATTTTGATACCCATTTTTTCGAGATAAATGAAAATATCTTTATCTCCTTGAGAATCCGTAAAATCGAGTCCTTTTATTAGCACTTCCGACTGCGTTACAGACGCAGCAACCGCAGCAAAGGTGGCGGTTGAGAAATCTGCAGGAATTTGCATATCAAACGGGGTGTATTGTTGACCACCTGGAATTTTGAACCACATCAAATCTCTTTGTTCATAGCGAATTTTTTGCTTCTTCAACCAGTCAAGTGTAATCTCAACATAAGGTTGTTCATTCAATAACTCCACCTCAATAATTGTATCGCCTTCGGCAAGCGGACAAGCCATTAGCAACGCCGTGAGAAATTGCGAACTTACCGCATTAACACTCGTAATATTTCCCCGAATGGATCCCTGAATTGTAAATGGACATTTACCCTCATTCGATTCTACTTTAGCACCTAGTTTATGAAGCGCATTAAATAAGTGAATCATAGGACGCGTGCGAATAGAACTATCGCCATCAAAAGCAATTTTAGAGGAAGAAAGAGCCGCCAATCCGGTAAAAATTCGCAACGTTGTTCCTGAGTTACCAACATTTATGGCGATATTTTGGGCTAAAGGCATGCCGCCAATCCCTTTAATAATATAGTCATCGCCCGTTTTAACCTCGGCACCAAATGCTCTGGCTGCATCAACACACGATAAAGCATCGGCCGAAACCAATGGATTACGCAAAATAGATGTGCCATTAGCCATGGTAGCCACCGCAATTGCCCGAATGGTATGCGATTTTGATGCTGGTATCAGAATACTTCCTGATAACTTTGATGCTGTAACTTTCAGTATTGATGTCATATATCCTCCGTGGCCGAAAATAATAAATTGCAGGTAGTCATGCAAGTTTTTATGATATTATAAATGAAAAACAAGTAACAAACTGATAACCTGCCATAATTGATAAATCCCGGTATAATGAAGTGAAATTCACCCATTGTCTCTAAAAGCTAAATATTCAGAGTTTACTAATCTTTTGTTTTAGAAATATCTATCCATTTTACTTTTTATAAAGAGAATCAAAAAAACGTACTTCTCCAGATTCAATATCATAAAGGCCTCCAACAATAAAAATTTTACCTTCTTTCTCCATTTTATTTAGAATAATACTTTTTCCCATGATTTGACTAATCATTAATTTGACATTTATAATACTAACCTTATTAACAAATGAAAAGTTTTGACCTGTTCTATCAATTTGTGTTGTGGTTTCACTTACTATTGAAGGTTCTATCTTCCCAAGTAAGCCTGTTAGATGTCCTTTTTTGATTTTATTACATGCACTAATAATGGCTCCACATTTTGTATGCCCTAAAACAACAATGATTTTTGAATTTGCATAATCACAGGAATATTCCATACTTCCAAGAATATCATCATTTATAATATTACCTGCAATTCTAATACTAAATATATCGCCCAAACCTTGATCAAATATAAGTTCAGCAGATGTTCGTGAATCAATACAACTTAAGATGGTTGCAAAAGGAAATTGACCATCTGAGGTTTGATTTACTTGTTTTAGCAGATTTCTATCTAATTTCAAATTATTAAGAAACCTTTGATTTCCCTCTTTCAAAAAAGTTAGTGCTTCTAAAGGAGTAATCTTATCTTGACTTTCTTTGGTATGTACCCACATATCTAATTTATTGATTTGTATTTATAAATGGCTTTATTAATTCTGTCCATTATTGCTAAACCTAATCCTTCTTCAATTACCGGCTCAATATATATCTGTTTAATCCTCTCATCGTCTTCCATAGTATGAAGCGACGAGAAAAGATTAGCCGCGATTTCAAGAAAATTATTATTTTGTGATGTATAGATTATATTATGGCAGATAGCTTTTTTCATTTGTTTACTATGTACTATTAAACCTGAATATTTCGGCAGTTTAATTTGCTGTGAACTGTATAAATACAAAGGTTTAGTAGGAGCGTAATGACTTTTAAATAATCCTGGTGAAATAAATTTTTCTATTCTGTTAGTATTAAAAACGAAAACGCCAGGGAAAGCATTTGTAATTTCAGCAATTGTAATTTTGCCCGGTCGGAGCAATGTGCAGATATTACCATCAATTGATATAATTGTAGATTCGATACCTATTTTTGCTCTGCCTCCGTCTAAAATAAAATCTACATTAGGTAATTGTTTTTTAACATGATTGGCATTAACAGGGCTAAGATTACCGAATTTATTAGCACTTGGTGCAGCAATAGGACATTCTGATGTTCGAATAAACTTTAATGCAATTTCATTATCGGGCATTCGTATTCCAACAGTGGGTAATCCTGATGTAACAATATCAGGAACTATGCTGCTTTTAGGCAATACAATTGTTAAAGGGCCAGGCCAGAACTTTTCGGCTAATTTCAAAACTAAATCGCTTGGCTGATCTGTAAGTAATTTTATATCATCAAAAGATGCAATGTGAACTATAATAGGATCAAAAGACGGCCGTTCTTTTAAGGAAAATATTTTAGCTACAGCAACTGGATTAAGTGCATTTGCCCCTAATCCATAAACTGTTTCTGTTGGAAATGCAACCAGTCCGCCCTTCTTAATAATATGAGCAGCCGTCTGTATTTGTTTAATGTTCATTCACTAATTCTTTGTCAGCAACTTCCAATTCTGTTCTTTTTTTTTCCTGATATTCAATTATTTTCTTCATAATATCTGGATTAGTTAAACTGAATATTTTTGCAGAGGCTATAGCTGCATTTTCAGGACTAAGTATAGTCATTGGCGCAACTCCTGACGGCATTCGAATGCTCGAAAAAATATCAGCACCACTAAATTTGTCGTTATAAGGCGGGCAGGCAATTACTGGACAATGAGTTTGTGCATCGGTAAAACCGCTTAATGCATTACTCATTCCAGCAATGGTTATAAACACTACGTTTTCTTTTTCGTATTCCTTAATTAGATTATAGCATTTAAGTGGCACTTTATGCGCCGAAGCTATCCTTGCAACACTCTCAATACTAAAACTGTTAAGTACTTTTATAATTTGGTTAGCCCAATCGAGGTCTGCTTTAGACCCCATTATTATTACAACTTTACTCATTGTTGTTTGTTGTTAAAAATGAATATTGATAGTCCATTGGAATTATTGCCAGATAATCCTCTACACTCCCCTCCTTTAAGCATGTTTCAATAATTCGCCTACCTATTGGATGCAATTCAGGTGTGAGATATTTCTGTAATTCAGCCCTAAAAAATTCATACAATATTTTTGCACCAGCATCATAACCTATAGTATCAACCTCTACTTGTTTATGTACCTGAAGAAAACGCGAAGGAATTCTAGCACCCTCAATTGTTAAATAATTAAGTTCAAAGCCCAACAAAGGACAGCGTGCATATTGATACTGGTCACTTCTTAATTTAGCATTTCCTCTGCGGGTAAGATATTCGCGCATTAATAACTGTGGCTTGAATCCAACTTTCCATACTCCAATATGTTGATTCGGCACAATTGTATAGCGCGTGCGTGGAGTCATTATTATTTGATCAAGCAATAAATTTGCATGTCTAATCATCTTTCCCGTTGCAAAAGGCCAATATGAACCAACGCCTTCGCTTGCCATCCCTCCACCATCAACAATACTTGGATTTGCATGTCCTCGAGGCGAAACAAGTCGCCACAACCAAGCAAGTGCCGGAGGTAAAATCTGAAATAAACCTATAATTCCATATGTTGGATCTTCTTTTGAACAGGGAGGAGTTCTAACCCCAAAACTTCTAACATCAATAGTAACGGAACTATTAACTATGTTAGGTACAATATTTCTTGGCACTATAACCCTCGGATTAGGACAGACTTTACCAGGACTGTCTTCTGTATGATCCCAAATAAGCGCAGTACACTCTGGCTTTGATTTTATATTTAAGAATAATAGAGGTTCTTTAGGCCTGATAGTTAATTTTTCCAGAAATGGCTCATTGCCATAATCGGTAATACCATCAACACGAATAAACCAACCATTTTCAGCATCTAAAACACTTAGCTTTCCGTTGTTTTTTTGGATTGAAGGATGACACAACGCCATATCATCAGTAACAGGATTAAAGGAACAAAAAATCGGGAAGTTTATAAAACGCTTTTCATCTGTTAGGGTATTTGTACCAATTAAAACCTGACCATTTTCTTCTCTAACTATATTTTGAAGCATTTCACTTTTCCCACCTCCACTTGCACCTTCGTGCATAAAGGTTGTAATATTATCGTATGGACTTACAACTTGCACAGTAGAACAGTGTGCTGTAAGCCAACCTTCACTTTCGCCTTTTGTTAGAAGAGCTCCATATAAACCCTTCTTGGCACTAGGACCAGGATACAAATTATAGGAAAAGATTTCGTGTACTCCTTGGGAACGCTTATGAACCACGATTTGCTTCCCATTAAAATGTGTATGCCTAAAAGTTGGCGCAACATATATTGCTGATTCAATTGAAAACTCTATTGGTAGTTCGTTAATAGGTATAATTTGTTGAAGCATGGCAAGTCCCATGGCAAAAAAACCAGCATTTGCTGGAACAATTGCTATACCACCTGAACCAATATTGTTTCTTCCAGCAAAATAAAAAAATACAGCTAAATCCTGAGATTGAAGCCAACTAATTGTTTCCTTTCTTAGCACTTCAAATTTATAGCCAATTTTATCCTCAAAACGTTCCTTGTCACTCGGTAAATCATCACCTATCAGCATTGTATCAGGATCTCTTCGCCTCATATATGATTCAGTATAATTTGCCGAAATTCCATTTGTAACCTTGTGAACAATCGCCTCGGTAACTACTTCACTATTGGGAAGTGTATATTTTACCTCAAAATTACTATTATTCTCTCCTCCAACGGCTGCAATTTCTAGTTGATTAACATTATCAAATACCTTAAATGATTTACATCCACTTAGTATAACTGTTGCATCATTAGGCAATCCCACCTTTCTTTTTTCCAGTATTTTAAATAAATTACTCATGTAATTAATCAATTAAAAAGTTAATAAAAGGTACTTTGAAGCATCTAACAAGTTGTCACATATCTTCGAATTAAAGATTAATTCATCTTTATGTTTATTTCCATGTCCGCTTAATAAATATATTGGTGTTACCCCAGCATTTATTTAACTCTCAATATCTGTTGGATGATCTCCTATAATAAATGATTTAGTTAAATCAATAGTATATAATTCTGAAGCCTTTAGTAAAAAGTAAGGCTTGGGCTTTCTGCAATTACAATTATCTTCCTTTTTATGAGGACAACAGAACGTATCAAAGATTATTATACCATTTTCTTTAAGTGTTTCTGTTATATATGTATTCACCTTTTGTACCTCTATCTCGGAAATCAACCCTTTAGATATGCCAGATTGATTGGTAATTATAAATAATAAGAAGTGATTTTGTAAAATTGCAAATGATTTAAAAGTATAAGGAAAAAATTCTACATTTAAAGTATTATCAATATATCCCTTATCTTCAACTATAGTTCCGTCTCTATCTAAAAATATTGCTGGATGCTTTCCCATTAAAATAAATTTCTTTACAAAGATAATACTTTTCGCTTAATAAATTAAGCAAT
Organism: Bacteroidales bacterium; assembly: GCA_038248505.1. Lineage (GTDB taxonomy): Bacteria > Bacteroidota > Bacteroidia > Bacteroidales > JBBRXJ01 > JBBRXJ01. The sequence continues at coordinate 729 of JBBRXJ010000021.1, read as the reverse complement.
ACTTAATTTATTAAGCGAAAAGTATTAATAATTAGCTGGTGATTGAATCCAAAGCATTTCGCTCACACCATCAAAATTGTTTACAATATCTCTTGAATTCTTAGAATAGAAGTAGATATTATCACCTTGCTTTAAAAAAAATGTTTTCTCGTCAATTTTGAATCGTATTTCACCCGAGATAATGTGACAAAAAACCTGACCTTGAGAATTTGAAAAAAAACTTTCAATACTCGATGCTGTGGCAAAACGTACAAGATATGTATCCATGTGTTTGTTAATGTCATGGTGTGAAAGCAGATAGATTATCGTACCCGACCTATTTTGGTCTACATACTGCATTTCATTTCTCAAAACAACTGGGTTATTTACTAATGTTTCATTTTCACCAATTAATTCACCAACAGTTGTATGTAATTGTTCTGCAATGATTTTTAACGTTACTATTGACGGAAATGATTTAGAATTTTCAATTTGAGAAAGGGCGCTTGAACTGACTCCAACCTTTTCAGCTAGTTCATTTAGATGTAGATTCTGATTCTCCCTTTTCTTTTTTATACGTTCTCCAATACGATTCATGTTGCATAATTAAAATTGATTCTGCATATTTGTACACCTAAAATAAGATACTCGCAACTATCAGTCTATCAAAGATATCACGTCGATGTCTGCGATTTAATCTATATGCAAATTCATCGAGATAATTCTGAAGGTACATTCCTTTAATCTTGT